>CALQCV020000070.1 GCA_943329165.2 Candidatus Nitrotoga sp. CP45
CCTTGCTCAATTAAATAATTTTTAACTAAACTAGCTCTTTCTTCAGACAATTTTTGGTTAACAGCATCAGTACCATCGCTATCCGTGTGACCTTCGGTAGAGAAGTTAGCGTTGGGATACTCTTTCAAGATAGCTGTAATAGCTAGTAATACCGGATAAGTTTGTTGTTTAAATGAAGATTTACCGCTATCGAATAAGATAGTTTTATCATATTCATTTAATTTTTTGATAATTTCTTCAGTAACTTCTGGGCAACCATTGTTAGCTATAGTTCCAGCAACATCTGGACATTTATCATCTTTGTCTAAAACTTTATCTCCGTCTCTATCTGGCCAAGGACAACCACCGTTTTCTTTTGGACCTTTAACATCTGGACATTTGTCTGATTTATCAGTAACACCGTCAGCGTCAGCGTCTGGACAACCACCTAAAGATTTTAAACCAGCAACATCTGGACAAGCATCATCTTTATCAGCAATTCCATCACCGTCAGTATCAGGACAACCATTAAATTCAGCTGGACCAGCAACATCCGGACAAGCGTCAGAAGCATCTGTAATTCCGTCAGCATCGGTATCTGGACATCCGTTAAATTGTTTTAAACCAGCAACTTCTGGACAAGCGTCATCTTTATCATAAATTCCGTCACCGTCTGTATCTTTTCCTCCAAATTTGAAAGTAAGACCAGCGAAGTGTTGCATGTGTGATGGCATATCCTCACGTACATCTTCGAAAGATTGTTTGTAAGTTGAACGCCAAGATAAACCAATCATTTCAGTAAACCAATACGTTAAACCCAAACCTGCGTTTAATGTACCTGCATTTAACTCGTCACCTATCCAAGTGTAACCTCCACCAATATGCATAGAAGGTTCAATTGTTTTAGATTTGATTAAGTTCATCATACTGTAGTTTATTACCGCGTCAGCTGCATAATAATTTTTGTCTCCAAGATTAACAACAGTATACGGCCCTTCTCCAACTCTCGGCAATACATATCTAGTTATTCTGTTCACAGATCCTGTAACTCCAAATGAGAAATTATTCCCAACGTATTTAGATACGTTTAAATAAGATACTGAATTAATGATGTTCCAGTTTTCTTTGGCATTAAAAAACTGAGAAAATTGGTCTTCCAATTTAGAAGCAGCACTTACTCTTGTATCTACTGCATTTGCCCCAAACGAAATCGCCCAAGGGTTGTTACTGTCTTGCGCCTGCGAGCCGAATCCTGCAAACATTACCAAAGCAACTAATAATTTGTTAAGATGTTTCATATTTAATTTGATTAGATTATAATAATTATAATGAGGCAAAAGTAACACGTAATATTCTAATATCAAAATCAAAATGTTAAAATATGTGAATTACATAAGGAATCGATACTAATTACGAAAATTTTAGTGTTTATTTTCAATGTTTAGCATTTTTCCAACCTCTGTGAAGGCTGCGATTGCTTTGTCTAAATGTTCTTTGCTATGTGCCGCAGATAATTGAACCCGAATCCTTGCCTTATCTCTTGGAACTACCGGAAAAAAGAAACCTATAACATAAATCCCTTTCTTTAAAAGTTCATCTGCCATTACTTGTGATAACTTTGCATCATATAACATCACCGGAACAATTGCCGAATCGCCATCAATAAAATCAATTCCGGCTTTACGCAAACCATCTTTGAAATAATTAGTATTCCATTCCAATTTATCGCGTAACGTTGTGTCTTTTTCTAATAATTCAAAAACCTTAATAGAAGCAGCAACTATAGCTGGCGCCAATGAATTGGAAAACAAATAAGGTCTTGAACGCTGACGCAGAATTTCAATCACTTCTTTTTTGGCTGTAGTATAACCGCCCATCGCACCACCTAGTGCTTTTCCTAAAGTTCCTGTAATGATATCTACTCTTCCCATAACTCCTTTGGCTTCTGGCGTTCCTTTACCGGTTGCACCAATAAAACCAGCTGCATGGCATTCGTCAACCATTACCAACGCATCATATTTATCTGCCAAGTCGCAAATTATATCTAATGGCGCAACCAATCCATCCATAGAAAAAACGCCGTCGGTTACAATAAGTTTAAAACGATGTCCGGCTTCAACCGCTTTCTTTAATTGGATTTCCAAATCTTCCATGTTGGCATTTTCATATCGATATCGTGCCGCTTTACACAAACGAACACCATCAATAATAGAAGCGTGGTTCAAACTGTCTGAGATAATACAATCTTCTTCACCAAGCAAAGGTTCGAAAACACCACCATTCGCATCAAAAGCCGCAGCATATAATATAGTATCTTGTGTGCCGTAGAAATCGGCTATCTTTTTTTCTAGGGTTTTGTGAATATCCTGCGTTCCGCAAATGAAACGGACCGATGACATTCCGAAACCGTGAGTGTCTAATGCGTCTTTGGCTGCCTGAACTACTTCTGGATGTGAAGACAGTCCAAGATAATTATTGGCGCAAAAATTTAAAACCGTTTCCCCGTTAACTGTAATTTCTGCGCCTTGTGGCGATGTGATTATACGTTCTTTTTTGAAAATCCCATTTTGTTCAATGGCATTTAGCTCGTTTTGTAGGTGTTGTTGAATTTTTCCGTACATCTTATTAGCTGTTTGTTTTTTGTGTCTACAAATTTACCACTTCCAATGTTTCTCCAATATAAACCAAAGTTTTTTTAGTGACTTTAAAACCCATTTTTTCTACAGCGTTTTGATAGTTTTCTAATTGGTATTGGTATTTCATTTGGTGTGAACCTGTTTTATAATCCAATAAGTAGATTTCGTTTTGATTGTTAAGCACCATTCTGTCTGGCTTTACAAGATTGCCTTCTTTTTGGATAATGGTTTTTTCGTTTACGATTTTATATTCGCGCGAGAAAAACAATGCCAATTCCTGATGGTTTACAATTTCATGAATGGTTTTTAAAAATTCTTCTTTTTGCGAAGACACAATCATTCCGTTTTCTATGGCTTTGATCAAGGCCAAATCGATGTCATCTTTGGTTTTGATGAATGACAAAATCTCATGCAGAATGTTTCCGTATTCAATAGCTTTTTGCTGCTTTGTATTCCACATCAAACTTTCCCGTTGCGCAATTTTGATATTTTTCGGATTCAATGTTGCCGAAAGTTGTGGAATTTTTTCGGTTTCATCTTTGCTATCTTTGGCTGCTGAAAGTTTTTCGGATTTGCCAAATTTGTATTCCAATTTATTTTCATCAAAGCCTTTGTCCTCCAAAAATTTGATGAAAAACGTCGCCATATTGTTTGGAAGAATTCCATCTTTATTCTTAGATTGCATTCCCGAAATAACATGCAACTGCTCTTCAGCACGCGTCATTGCTACATATAAAACATTGACATCATCCAATAATTCTTCTTGTTTTTTCTGATTGTAAATCAGAGCCGATCCTGTGCCGTAATTGGAAACGTTGTTATTTTTATCAACTAAAACTTTTGACAACCCAACTTGTTCTTCATCAGCATTAAGCCATATCTTCTCTCTTGGTCCTTTGCTATAATCTTCTTCGGCAAAGGGAAAAATAACTACCGGAAATTCCAACCCCTTAGAAGTGTGAATGGTCATGATGCGCACCGCTTCTTTACCTTCGGGGGAAGGAATGCTTAACTTACTACAATTTATATCCCAATACGATAGAAAATCTGAAATTCCAGCTTGCTTTTTTAAATCTTGTTCGAGCACAATATCTAGAAAATATTGCACATATGCATTCCTTTTTTCAATTGGGATAATTTTGGAAATGATATTTTCCGCAGCTTCATATAATGATTTTTTTCTGGTATTTTTAAACGAAAAGTGAATGTCAAAACTAGCTAGCCATTGCTCAAAATCGCCTTCAGAAATTTGTTCCATTCCAAGCGCAATAAAATCATGAACGGCTACTTTATTTTGATCATTTAACTTCGTTCCGTTCGAACTTTGGTCTCGGGTGGACGCAATGTAGTACAAGAAATTTGCTTTGGATTCTCGGTCATTATTGTTTTTTAAATAGAGTAAGACGGCAACAATAGCTTTCACTTCCGAAGAAGATCCAATCAGTAAACTCTCCGAAGACAGAATCGGAATTCCTTGTTGGGTTAAATAATTGGCAATGGCAATTCCGTTGTCTTTTTTTCGGGTTAATATGGCGATGTCTTTATAGCTAAATCCGTTGGCTTTTACTTTTTGAATAGTGTTTAATGTTGCCAATAAATACAACTCTTCTTTTGCGGGATTTTCTTCTTCACCATAGTCTGCTTTCTCTGATTTTGGCACAAAGGAAATATTCACATAGCCGCCTTTTTTAGAATTTAAAAGTTGCTGGCTATGATTTTGATATAAATCTTTATAATCTTCATTCGTAAATTCATCTGCTATAAAGCCAAAGAATTCGTTGTTAAAATCGATAACTTCAGAATAACTTCTCCAATTTGTTTCTAAAGATTTTACTTCTTTCGTATGATGCAAAAAAGGATTTTCTTCTTTACTCAATTCGATAAATTGCTCTGCTTTTCCGCCACGCCAACGATAAATCGATTGCTTTGGATCGCCAACAATCATTAGCGAACCTCTTTCGCCTAATAAATCTTCGCTCGAAAGCGAATTGTCAATGAGTGGAATCAGGTTTTGCCATTGCATTTCAGATGTGTCCTGAAACTCATCGATAAAAAAATGTTTGTATTTTTCACCCAAACGCTCATATATAAAAGGCGCCGGTTGATTTTGGATTTGCTCGTGAATCAATTTGTTAAATTCTGTAATGGATAAAATTCCCTGTTCTTGTTGAATGTCGGTTAGTTTATTACTCAACGTATTTAACAAAGAAAGCGGCGTGATGTTTTTTAGAAAAGCCTGATAAAAAAGTTGCTTTTCGATTTTAACATAAATAAAACTCAAAATTTCCAAAAGCTTTGGAATACTGCTTTCGATAATGGTTTTGTCTTTAGCGTCTTTTTTTATTTTAATATCATCGAATTCTATATATCGGTGGTTGTTTGCTCTAACATCTTTTTCTTTGAAGAAATTCAAATGCTTCGGAAAAGTTCCGTAAGGAAAAGAATTAGTGTCAATTCCGTTAATTTCAATCAATAATAAGGCTTCTTCTGCCAAAGCAGAACAATCGGTTTCCAGTTCTTTCGTGAGCTCTGTTAGCTTATTTTTAATAACGACGAAATCTTCTATTTTCTTTTTATCGAAATGTGTGATTTCTTCGCGATTATTTTCGTTTAAAATCAATTTTCCAGTTTCCATGATTTCTCTAGAAATGTCCCAAGATTTGTCATCATCTGTTTTTTCCATAGTGAAATCGACCAACAATTTTGTCAATTCGGCATCATTTCCGGCTTCGGCAATAATGGCATCAACGGCTTCGGTCAATAAACTTTCTGTATCCAATGAAACTTCAAAAGTTATTGGCAAATTCAAATCGTGTGCAAAAGCACGAATGACTTTGTGTGTGAATTTATCAATAGTCGAAATATCAAAAGCAGCATAATTATGAATTAAGTTTTTGATTATGCTTTTGGCTTTTTCGGTAATGGCATTCAAACTCAAACCCGTATCCGCACTAATTTCCTGCATAAATTGCAGTGCTTTCTCTGATGGTTTTTCTTTGCTGAATTGGGAAAGGCTTTCCAAAACACGACTTTTCATTTCGTGCACCGCTTTATTGGTAAACGTAATGGCAAGAATGTTGCGATAGGCATCTGGTTTTTTGGATAGCAGAATAATTTTCAAATATTCTTTTACCAAGGTATAGGTTTTACCCGAACCTGCCGATGCATCGTATATGGAGAAAGCTGGTTTTTGCATTTAGTTTTTAGTAATCAGATAAACAAAATTTAACTTGCTGGATTCCCCATAATATTCGACTTCAAATTCATCAACTTTTACAGCGCCTATTTTTTCGATGGCTCTTTGCGAACGAATATTAAATGCTCCAATATGGAAATAGACTTTATCCAGAAACTGAAAGGCATAATCGAGCATTAGTTTTTTCAACGCTTTGTTATAGCCTTTACCCCAAAATTTTATTCCTATAAAAGTATAACCAATCAATACCGAAGCTTCGTTAGAATTATCGGTTTCATTATAATCATAATACCGACTGCTGCCAACAACTTCATTGGTTTTGCTGTCTCGAATTACAAATGCGCCCTTAGAAAGCAATGCACCTTCAAAATAATTTTGAAAAACATCGCGCTGATAACGCAATTTATTTGGATGTTGTTCCCAAACTAACGGATCAGAAGCCACCGCATACAATTCTTCAAAATCGGTTTCCTGTAATGGAATTAAATGAATCCATTCGTTTTGCAACTGGGTTGTTTGAAGGTCAAATTTCATTTTAGCTCTGCTATAATTTTAAATTGTAATTATATAAACAATGTATTTCATTTTGTAAAGTTAAATGTATAATTTTGGATTACTTTTATAAAATTAACTTAAATAAAAATATTATGGCTTTTGAATTACCTCAATTACCCTATGCCCACGATGCATTAGAACCACATATTGATGCTAGAACAATGGAAATTCACCACACAAAACATCATAATGCATACACGACCAATCTAAATGCTGCTGTTACTGGAACCGATTTAGAAGGAAAAACAATAGAAAATATTTTGATAAATCTAGATATGAAAAATGCAGCCGTTAGAAACAATGGAGGCGGATTTTATAATCACAATTTGTTTTGGAGAATAATGTCGCCGACCGGTGGCGGAAAACCTTCAGGAGATTTAGCCGATGCAATTGATGCCGCTTTTGGTTCGTTTGATGAATTTAAAGCGCAATTCGCCAAAGCAGGGACAACCCGTTTTGGTTCAGGTTGGGCATGGCTTTGCGTGCACAAAGGTGGAAAAGTTGAAGTTTGCTCAACACCAAATCAAGATAATCCGTTAATGCCGGATACGGGTTGTGGTGGATTTCCTATCTTAGGAATGGATGTTTGGGAACATGCTTATTATTTGAACTATCAAAATCGTCGTCCGGATTATATTGAAGCGTTTTTTAGTGTTATTAACTGGACGGAAGTGGCAAGATTATTCGCTACAGAAAAATAAAGGGAAATGTTTTTTAGCACCCCAAACCGATTGTGAAGGCAGTCGGTTTTTTTATTTTGTATAAGTACTAAAAATAAACAGGCGGAATCTCTTCCACCTGTTTGCCCCAAATCTACCATAACTTACTTAACCTACTAAATACTATGGTATAACAAACTTAACAACTACTTGTTAAAATATGTTCTTTTTATCGAAATATATTGGGATGATAGGCAAATGAGAGGTTAAATATGATTTTTTTATGATTTTCAGACAATTATAAAATAAAAAAGGTGAAAATTTCTTTTCACCCTTTTTGCCCCAAATCTACCATAAACTTAACCTACTAATTCTATGGTTCTCCAAAATAAAGTGATTATAAATGTTAAAACAAAAAATATAGATGAAACGCACCAATAATCGTTTAACTTCAGAGAATGTTAAATTTTTAGTAGGCACGAGCATTTTTCCCTTCGTAAAAATTCATAAATGCCTTATTAGCAACTCGGTTACCTCCCGGAGTTGGATAGTCTCCCGTGAAGTACCAATCTCCAAGATTTTTTGGGCAGGCTAAATGCAAATTTTCTACCGTTTGAAAGATGATTTTTACTTCTGCATTTATGTCTTCCGAAGTCAATAATTGCGCTATTTTATCCGAGATTTCCTGATCGGTAAAAGGTTTATAGATTTCTGTTACATAATTAATAAAGTCATCATCTTTATAATTTGCCTGTGTTTTGCATTTGGCATAAACTTCATCCACAATATGATATAAATTGCGCTCTTTTAATAACTCCAATGTCGCCTGAAAAGCTACTAATCCTTCCAATTTTGCCATGTCGATACCATAACAATCCGGAAATCGAATTTGTGGTGCAGATGAAACTACAACAATTCTTTTTGGCTGAAGTCTGTCCATCATTTTAATTATTGACATTTTCAAGGTTGTTCCTCTAACGATACTGTCGTCAATAATTACCAAGTTATCAGTTGGTTTAATAACACCGTAGGTTACGTCGTAAACATGGGCAACCAAATCATCTCTACTGCTGTCTTCTGTGATAAAAGTTCTTAGTTTAGCATCTTTTATAGCTATCTTTTCGGTTCTGATTTTTACCGAAAGGATTTCTTCTAATTTTTCTTTAGTTAATATTTTTCTGTTATCAAGAATAAAATGATTTTTTCTTTGATTCAGAAAATCATTCGCTGCTTCTACCATGCCGTAAAAAGAAGTTTCTGCTGTGTTCGGAATATAAGAGAAAACAGAATTGTCGGTATCATTTTCAATTGCTTCCAGAACAGCCGGAAGAATTAATTTCCCTAATTCTTTTCGTTCTTGATAAATTTCGGCATCGCTTCCGCGCGAAAAATAAATACGCTCAAAGGAACATGCTTTTTTTATAGTTGGTTCAATAATTTCTTCTTCAGAAATATGCCCGTTTTTCTTGATAATCAAAGCATGACCGGGTTGTAACTCCTGCACTTTTTCAAAAGGGACATTAAAAACCGTTTGAATTACTGGCCTTTCTGAAGCAACCACTGCAATTTCATCGTCCTGATAAAAATAAGCTGGGCGAATTCCGGCAGGATCACGAAAAACAAATGCATCACCATGTCCTAAAAGTCCAGCCATAGCATAACCGCCATCCC
>CALQCV020000071.1 GCA_943329165.2 Candidatus Nitrotoga sp. CP45
AAAATGACATTTGGATTCTTTTCAATAATAGAATCGCCTAGTGTTTTGGCATGAGCTAAATAATTATTAGAACAAAGTGTAAAAACAACGGTTTTCATCGATTGATATTTATAAAAATTTATGTTAAGAATTGATCAGACCATTTATAATCCTTTTGTAAAGGCTTCTGAAGGGTTGCATAAATAGAGGATAGTGACTTACCCGGAATAGATGTCCGTACTTTTGATGAATTTCATTTAAAAATGGATCCGAATTAGTCGCGCCTGTGGAAATTCCTCCCGCATTAAATACAGCTACAATAATATTTAAATAAGTAAAAGAAGTTTTTAACCTGCACTGAATATTTAAATCCCAATCAGCTACGATATGATAATTTAAATTATAAATTAATTTATTATCAATTAAAAAACTTCGACGATAAAAAATAGCTTGATGGCAGATGTTGCCTCTTAATAATCGTTGCAAGGTATATTTGCCATTATAAATTTGTCCGTCCTTAGCCCAGCCAGCGTCTCCTTTAATAATAACATTTCCATACAAAACATTATTTTTTATTTTTTCGAGTTGATGGTAAACTTTTTGTAAAACATCTGCAGTATGTAAATAATCGTCACTCCCTATAAAATAGAGCCATTGTCCACTTGATCTGGTTATTCCTTTGTTCATAGCATCATAAACACCTTTGTCTGGTTCGCTGTATATTTTTAGGCGAATGTCATTATAGGATTCGGCGACAGCAATAGTATGATCTTTTGAGCCTCCATCCATAAGAACAATTTCAAAATCGGCAAACGTTTGTTCTAAAATGCTATCCAGTGTTTCTTTTAAACTGGATTCAGAATTATACGTAGGAATAATAATTGAGAATGATGGATTCAAGAGATTTTATTCTAAAATTGTTAAATCATTTATCATCATTTCTTTGACAAGCATAGGTAAATCATATTTTGGATGCCAATTTAATTTTTTATTAGCTTTTTCAGGATTCCCAATCAACAAATCGACTTCAGTAGGTCGATAGTAATTTGGGTCAACCTTTACCACAATTTTTCCTATTTCCAATTGATATTTAGAATTAGCACATGCTATAACTTGTCCAATTTCATTTTCATTTTCCCCCGAAAACTTTAATGCAATACCACATTCCGTAAAAGCCATTTTTAAAAAATCACGAACCGAAGTAGTTTTTCCTGTTGCTATAACATAATCTTCTGGTGTCTCTTGTTGCAACATAAGCCACATGGCTTCAACATAATCTTTAGCATGTCCCCAATCACGTTGTGCATTCAGATTGCCCAAATACAAACAATCCTGTTTTCCAGACACAATTCGGGCAATTGCCATCGTAATTTTTCGAGTTACAAATGTTTCTCCCCTACGCGGTGACTCATGATTAAATAAAATACCATTACAAGCATACATCCCATAAGCCTCTCTATAATTCTTTGTAATCCAAAAACCATAAATCTTAGCCACTCCATAAGGAGAACGAGGATAAAATGGAGTAGTCTCAGATTGGGGAACTTCTTGAACCAAACCGTAAAGTTCAGAAGTTGAGGCCTGATAGATTCTAGTTTTTTGGGTTAACCCTAAAATTCGAACCGCTTCCAAGATTCGAAGTGTCCCTATCCCGTCAACATTAGCTACATATTCAGGGGAGTCAAAACTCACTTTTACATGTGACATGGCACCCAAATTATAAATTTCATCGGGCTGAACTTCTTGTATAATTCTTATAATGTTAGTCGAATCTGTTAAATCACCATAATGTAGTTTGAAATTTACATTTTTTTCATGTAAATCCATATACAAATGGTCTATACGCTGCGTATTAAAAGACGAGGCTCTTCGTTTTATACCATGAACTTCATAACCTTTTTCTAATAACAACTCTGCTAAATAAGAACCATCTTGTCCGGTAATCCCAGTAATCAATGCTAATTTCATATTAAAAACTTTTGTTTATAAACAGTCTTTATTCCTTCTTTCAGATCAATAGTATGTTGCCAACCTAAAGAATGTATTTTGGAAACTTCTAACAGTTTTCTTGGCGTTCCATTTGGTTTTGTAGTATCCCAAATAATTTCTCCTTCATAGCCTACAACTTTTTTTATCATTGCAGCTAATTCCAAAATACTTATATCCGATCCTGTTCCTATATTAATAGGACCTGAGTCATTGTAAAATTTCATTAATGAAAAACATGCCTCTGCCAAATCATCCACATGTAAAAATTCACGCATAGGACTTCCATCTCCCCACAAAACTACTTCTTTAGCACCGGCAAGCTTTGCTTCATGAAACTTCCTAATTAAAGCAGGCAAAACATGCGAACTATTTAAGTCATAATTATCATTAGGACCATACAAGTTAGTGGGCATAGCTGAAATAAAATTACAGCCATACTGATTTCTATAGGCATCACACATCTTGATACCCGCAATTTTAGCGATAGCATAGGGCTCATTAGTAGGTTCCAAAAGCCCCGTTAGTAGAGATTCTTCTAATAAAGGTTGCTGCGCTAATTTAGGATAAATACAACTCGAACCTAAAAATAACAATTTCTTAACCCCGGTGAGATGAGCGTTATGAATAACATTATTTTGTATCATCAAATTATCATACAAGAATTCAGCTCTATAAGTATTATTGGCTACAATTCCTCCGACTTTGGCCGCCGCCAAAAACACATAATCTGGGCGCTCTGTTTCAAAAAAAGTTTTTACTGCAAGTGAGTCTCGCAAATCAAGTTCTTTGGAAGATTTTAAGACAAAATTTTTATAATCTTTTTGAAGTAGTTTTCTGTGTATTGCACTACCTACCATACCTTTGTGCCCTGCTATGTATATTTTAGAATTTGATTTCATTTTCAATAGCAACTAAATTACTTTCTTATTTGCTTTTTCTAAAGCATCTTTAAAATCTATCTTTTGAAAAATATTTAATTTTCCATCTATAGTTGCATCGTAAATATTTCTTCCAAAAGCATGAAATTGATGTCTTGCTAAAGAATACGATGCTTCATTTCCCTCTAAATCAGCTAGATGCCATTGCATTCCCTTAAAATAATCAGGATGAAAGTGATTTACATCATCGCCTTTAAATTCTTGTTGCTCATTAGGATTTCCACTTTGCTGAAAATTATGGTCAACTCCGACCAAAAACACATTTTTAAAACCCATAAAAAAAGCTATTTGCATTGCCACATAAGTAACGGTATATCCCTCATTAATTTTTTCGAGAATAGAATGATGAAATGTCCAAGATCCAGAAGTATTAATTTTTAAAATTTTATTTTTATCATAAGTAAATTTTTTACTGCCATGAAAGGATAAAAAACTAGGACAATTGAATACATTTTTTTGTAACACCTCATCAATTTGTTCAATTACTAAAGGATTAACTGCAACATGATATGATAGCTGCAGTTTGTGACTATCAAAAATCAAATGAATTTTATTCAACCCAAAAACATGGTAATCATTTAACAAACTCAAATTAGTTTTATTTAACGATGGACCATTTCCGATAATAAAACAATCTTCACCTTCATGTTTATTTTTGTATTTTATTAAATAGGGCCTCCAATTTATAAACCAATCTAAATAACTAGCATTGTTATAATATTGAATTGGTAAACCAAGTTTTCTATACTTTAAAAACCATTTTACGAGATTAATTATTGATCTAACTTTCATTTTTTTTATAAATCCATTAATACATTACTAATACCACCATCAATTTGTATATTAGTTCCATTTATAAAACCTAATCCGTCTTCTGCTAAAAGTAATGCTAATTTAGAAACTTCTGCAGGTTTTCCTATTCTTTGCGAGGGATGTAATTCGTTTAACTTTTGCACCTTTGTACTGTCATTATCAAATCCTTCGTGCAACATAGGTGTATCTATAGCAGCAGGACTAATCGAATTTACTCTTACTTTCCCTTGTAAATCCACACTCATACTTTTTGTTAATCCAACTAAAGCACTTTTTGATGTGGCATAAGCAACAAATCTCTTTTTAGTCAACTGCTCATGAATACTCGCAATATTAATAATACTACCTTTTACTTTTTCTAAACGAGTTAAGAAAAACTGACTTAATAAGAGTGGACCTGTTAGGTTTACATTAAATGTTTGATTCCAGTCGTCTAATTGCACTTCTTCTAGACTGCCCAATATTTGAACAGCTGCATTATTTATCAAAACATCCAAATGCGGCACTCGTTGGTTAAACAGTTCATGCATTTGAATTCGATAAGTTGTATTTGCACAATATTGGTTTAAATCGAAGTTTAAAAACAAATCGCAAAATTCAGGAGGAGTTTCTTTAATATCTAAACCTATTACAAAATAGCCATGTTCTTTAAATGCCTTAGCTAATCCGCTGCCAATCCCTCCTAAAACACCTGTGATAAGTACTTTCTTTTGCATTACTTAATATTTAAAAACCCAAATAATAATTCAATTGCTTTATAACTTGCCCTGCTTACTCCTTCAATGGTATTAGAACCATTATGTGTTCCAAAAATACATTGTTCAAATTTTTTTAATGGGTTATCAGTCTGCAATGGCTCGATCTCAAACACATCCAATGCTGCAGCTGTTACTTTACCACTTTGCAATGCAACAATTAAGTCTGTCTCATTAATCAACGGTCCTCTTGCTACATTAACTATTCTAACACCATCTTTCATTAAAGTAATGCTATCTTTATTAATCATGTGCCTGCTACTTGCAGTTAAAGCACAGGTTAAAACAATAAAATCAGCTTCTTCAATTCTCGCAGGAAAACTTAAAATGGAATGAGCTCCAACTTCTGCTGCCGTGCATGTAACAAATGGATCGTATGCATTAATTGTTACATCAAACCCACTTAACCTTTTTACAGTTTCCCGGCCAATATCGCCTAAACCAATTACAGCAACTGTTTTGCCAGCAACACTCATACCCGATGGCTTTATCCAGTTGCCGTTTCTTACTTCTCTGTCAATCAAATAACTTTCTCTGGCTAATCCAAGTAAATATGCCATTGCTAAGTCGGCTACTTCTCCACCAAACATTTGTGGCGTATTGCTGATAGGTATTCCCAAATCTTTACAAGCATCAAAGTCAACATTATCAACACCAACACCCCATTTTACTGCTACTTTTAATTTACCGATTTTACCGGCTTCAAATACCTTTCTTGTTGCAGGGTCATCACCAATAATCCAGGCGTCTGCAGTTGGGACTAATTCAATTAATTCATCTTCTGTTAATAATTGTACAACATTAGGTGTAATCAACTCTATATTTTTTGCGGTAAATATATGCCTGAAATCTTCTATTCTTCTCAGCATTGGCGGACATGTAATTAATACTTTCATCATCAATTATTTAAACCGTTAACCTCTTTATATAAAAATTCAGCCACTTTAAAATTCAATTCGACATCTATATCCTGAGCCTCAATCTCAGGCATTTCAAATAAATAAGGTCGGTCTCCAATTCTGTTATGTTTTCTTACTAATATTTCTTTTGAAAATAAATACATACAGGAGTTCTCTTCAAATACGGGCGGTAAATCCTGTGTCCTTAAAAGAATATTTTGATTATGGTTTATTGGACGTGCTAAAACATCCCAATAACGGACATTCTTTTTCGTAACCGAAAATAATGTATCATACATTGGATACTGAGACAAAAACATTTGTATTCCTAATTCAATGGTAACCGAACTAAGTAATGGATTAGTGCTATGAGTCTGCAAATAAAAATCTGCCGACACTTGATTGATTATATTCATTAATACATCATTCATAGCTATACTGCCATCTCTTAGATGCTCTGGTCGTTCTAAAATTTTAACTGTTGGGAAATGTTTTTTTGTCATTTCAATTACTATTGGACTATCCGTATCTATAACTACAACTGTTATGGATGGACAGGACAATAAACTTTCTATTACATGAAAGTATAATGGTTTTCCAGCAAAATCTCTATAATTCTTTCCGGGCACTCTTTCACTGGAATGCCTCATCGGCACCAAAGCCGCGATAGTGTAATCAGCCATAAGTTATTTATTTTTTTAAAATTGCTCTAACTGGAGAACCTTCTAATCCTTCTAATTTTAAAGGCAAACAAATTAAATCGTACCAACCAGTTTCAACGTATTCTAAATTAAGGGTTTCTACAATTACCACCTCATTTTGCAATAAAATCTGATGAGTTTCAGGGCCATCGTGAAAACGCTGAATGGATAAATAGTCAATTCCAATTAAATGAATACCTCTATCTATAACCCATTGTGCTCCTGTCACATCAATACTGCTAAAATCTTCCTGGAATTCTGTTAAACCCTGCTCCCAATAAAACTGATTATCTGTTTTCAACAAAAGTTTGGTACAGTTTGCAGGAATATTAGCATTGTCCAAATCGGTTGCAGTAATACTTTTTATGCCTCTTATTTCTACAACATAAGTTTTACCTATCAACTTATTCAAATCCATTTCATGAATGGCTTTAGACTTGTGAACAAAATGCAAGGGAGCATCTAAATGTGTTCCTAAATGAGAGTCGCTGGTGAACGATGATAAATTATTGGTCTCAATTGGCATCAGCATATGCCACTTTGCTTCAAAGCCAATACTACCATGCCATTTGGGTAACCTGGACGAAATAGGATAAGTGATATCTATATATACATTTTCCATTGATTAACTGTATTCAATTTTTTTGGAGACTTTTTTTACAGATGGGTCAAAACTATCTTGTTGCTTGGTCAAAACATTTGGATAATAAAACCTGTTTTTTAATTCTTTGGTAATAGCTCCTTTTTGTTGATGTCCTAAATAAGTACCATAAAACTGCATATACCTGAAAACAATAATATTTTTCAATTCTTTCCAAAAACAGCTTTTTTGTATGGAATGATATAAATCGGAAAATGTATTTGATACAAACAATCTTATAAAGTCCCAAAAACCTACATGTACTTTAGGAATTATGTGTTTTAAAGCAATCGCTTCTCTTCTATATCGGTTTTTAATTTTTTGGGGTGATTCTTCATGTACATGCACAATAGCAGCATCGGCATCATAGACAATGCTATATCCTTTTGCCATTATTTTATGAGCCCAATCTAAATCTTCTAAACCTGTTAGTGCTTCATCATAAGGTTGCTGCAACCATAAACTTTTTCGAACTGCACAATTGGCATTATTACAAAAAGGGGTTGACTGATTATTATTGCTTTCTTCCGGAAACCATTTATTAAAAACTTGTTGTTCAGAAAAATGTGTTAAATCGTTACCTGTTTGTCGTCCATAAACTAGCCCAACGTTTTCATTGTATAAAAAGTGACGCACCATTTTTTCAATCCAATCGGTAAAAATAGGATAAACATGGGCAGAAGCAAACAATAAAATATCTCCTTTAGCCTCTTCACAACCAATATTTAATGATCGACCAAAAGAAAATTTTTCTTTGGCAATAGAAATTACATTTGCGCCCATGTGTTTGGCAATCGAAACTGTAGAATCAGTTGAGCCGGAATCTACTACAATTACTTCTACAGTTATACCTTTAGGCAGTTCTTGTCTTTCAATACCATCTAACAAACGACCGATATGACGTTCTTCGTTATATGTGCGAATTACAAGAGATACTGTCAAGTGATTTTTAATTTTTATATTCAATATTTTTTCCAATCTAATACAGCTGGAATAATTCCACCTCTAAAAGCAGAATAAGAAAAGTTAGTTGGATCAAATGAAAATTCATCTACACTGAATTGAATAACATTCAATAAAGCGTCTATATCCCTATCGCGAAGTTTGCCTAGTTTTGCATTAATCTTATAATTGCCTTTTTTTAGAGGATTAGGTAATTGAACTCGGAAAAAATGTTTTCCAACTGTCCAATTTTCTAATAAATTAGAATCGTTGTCAGAGGCAAAAGTCCAAAACAACTCTGAGCCGTCTTTTTCAATATTTAATATGGGAGTTATATAAGTCAATTTTTCTTTTCTTATCTCCATTTCATACTCAATAAATATCTTATCCCAAACATCAAACTCTTTACATTGAATACCATCTTCATTAGTAATTCTGACTTTCATGATTTGTGCTATCTTCTCCTTATCTTCTTTTGCTTCATATGATGTTTTATAACTATTATCATTTAAATCAATCAGGGAATTTTGATAACAAGAAACAGTTTCATCAATTTCTCCAATAAATTTCAAATTTCCATTTTGTAAAAATACACCTTTATTACAAAGTGCTTTTACAGCAGCAATATTATGACTAACAAACAAAACGGTTCTGCCTTCTCCTTTAGAAACATCGTTCATTTTTCCTAAACATTTCTTTTGAAACTCTGCATCTCCAACTGCTAAAACCTCATCCACTATAAGTATTTCACTTTCTAAATGGGCGGCTACAGCAAAAGCTAGTCTCACATACATTCCAGAGGAATAGCGCTTCACTGGAGTATCAATATAACGTTCAACACCTGAAAAATCAATTATTTCATCTAATTTTCTAGTAATTTCAGCCCGTCTCATACCTAAGATAGCGCCATTCAAATAAATGTTTTCTCGTCCGGTCATTTCAGGGTTAAATCCGGTTCCTACTTCAAGTAAAGAGGCAATCCTACCATT
>CALQCV020000072.1 GCA_943329165.2 Candidatus Nitrotoga sp. CP45
ACCAATTCTCCTTTGTCAAACACATTGACAAAATAAGTTCCTTTTGCAAAATCTTTTCCTGGTACATTTTCTGAAACTTCAACCGTTTTGTTTTCATATTTTACTGTTGTAGTAAAACTATAGGTTAATGAGGTTTCCCCAAACGAAATAGTTGCTTTATCTCCCAAAACATTGTTTTTAGAATCAATTACCTGAACATAATAGGTTTTATCTCCAAATTTTGCAATTTTGTTTTCTGCAATAGTAAAATTAATTTTAAGCATATCCGTTCTGCTTGCTTTGTCAGTAGCTATTTGTTTTCCTGAACTTCTAACCTTATAAGAAGCAGTTTTTAAATTCGTAACCGTAAGTTTAGAACCTAATTCAACCGTTTTGGCTAGTTCTTCATTTTGACCCACTAAAACTTGATTGTATTTTTTGTTGTCTTCTAAAACTACATTTGTACTGTCTATTTTTGTCGTTAAGGTTTGATTTTGTTTTTTCAATACGTCAACTTCCTGCATTAAATTCTGCATTTTTTGCTCTAATGCTTTATACTGAGTTCTATATTTCTGTAATGAAGCGTTGTCGCCTTTTGATGCTTTTAAATCTGTCATTAGTTTTACAACTTTATCTCTTTCAGCAATTAACTCATCGGACATTGACGTATTTTCGGCAATTGCAGCATCGTAAGTTGTCTTTAAATCTGCCAAATCTTTCAACACAGATTCTTTTTCAGATTTTACAGTGGTAACTGTAGTTTGTAATGTCTTTGCGTCAGACGTTAGTTTAAAAATGTAAATTAAACTACCTATTAATAGAATAGCTAATACTACAATAATAGCTTTTAGTTTTGAATTATTGTTTTGATTTTCCATGGCATTTTTTTTTATTATTATTAAATAATACTATTGTAAATAGTAACGTAAGGTAAGCATTTTTATTATATTTTTGGTGAAATATTTTTTCAAATGGAGAATATAATTCCGTTTTCAATTACTGATTTAGCAAAAGTTACTAATCATCGAAGTGGTGAAGTAAAATTTGGCGAAAAAATGCTAACCATTCCCAAAGGCGAAAATTGTCAGGACTATTTAAAAAACTGCGAAGCAAAATATGTACTGCTCGGAATTCCAGAGGATGTCGGTGTTCGTGCAAATTTTGGTCGCCCCGGTGCTTACTCTGCTTGGGAAAGTGCTATTGCCAGCATTGCCAATATTCAGCACAATCGTTTTTGTAAAGGAAGTCAAATAGTAGTTTTAGGTGCGTTGGATGTTACTAAAGAAATGGAAGCCGCGAAAGACTTGGATTTTAATAAGACGGCTGACCGAATAAAATTAAGTTCTCTCGTTGATAAAATTGATAAAGAAGTTGTACATATTATCAGTTGCATTATAAAATGCGGAAAAACTCCTATCATTATTGGTGGCGGACATAACAATGCTTACGGAAATATAAAAGGAACAGCACTTGGATTAGGAAAACCGATAAACGCCATAAATTTTGATGCGCATTCTGATTTTAGAATTCTAGAGGGTAGACATAGCGGTAACGGATTTTCGTATGCGTACGAAGAAGGTTTTCTAAAGAAATATTTCATCTTTGGATTACACGAAAATTACACCTCGAAAAATGTACTCGACAATTTAAAGAAAATTGAGGAGCGAGTTACTTACAATACTTACGACGAGATTAAGGTTCGTAAAGAAAAACAATTCCTGCAGGAACTCATAAAAGCGTCTGATTTTATTAAAACAGATTCTTATGGAATAGAAATCGATTTAGATGCTTTGCCTAATATTGCCAGCAGTGCGATGACTATGAGTGGCTTTTCGGTTGAAGAATTACGCCAGTTTGTATACTTTTTTGGAAACCATAGAAATGCCGCTTATCTTCATATTTGCGAAGGCGCACCCGATTTAGGAGAAGAAAAAAACAATCACCTGATTGGAAAACTAATTGGGTATTTGGTGACTGATTTTATTAAGTCGAGAAAGGAATTGATTTAGGATTAAGGAATTAGGAATTAGGATTTCTCAGTCTGATTTTACATTAATTCCTGAATCCCAATTCCTAATTCCTAATTACATATATTTGCAGTGGTTTACAATTAATCGTGATCCCATTTTATGTTATTCGAAGATTTATCATTATCTAAAAGTATTCAAAGAGCAGTCTTTGAAGAAGGATACACCAGCCCAACTCCTATTCAGGAAAAAGCAATTCCATTTATTTTAGCAGGGAAAGATTTAGTAGGCTGCGCTCAAACTGGTACGGGAAAAACAGCAGCTTTTGCTATCCCAATTATACACAACCTTCACAGGATGATCGGTTCGTCAAAAAAAACTAAAGAAATTCGTTGTTTGGTAGTGACTCCAACCCGCGAATTAGCTGTTCAGATTGGCGAAAGCTTTGACACGTATGGAAAGTATACCAACATAAGACAACTAACCATTTTTGGTGGCGTATCTCAAGTGCCGCAAGTGGATCAATTAAAAAAAGGTGTTGACATCTTAATTGCTACACCGGGAAGATTATTGGATTTACACAAACAAGGCTTTATCGATTTTGACCAATTACATTATTTGGTTTTAGACGAATCGGATTTGATGCTCGACATGGGTTTTATTAACGATGTTAGAAAAATTGTAAAATTGGTTCCTAATAACAGACAAACTTTACTATTTTCGGCAACGATGCCAATGGCAATTCGAGAATTAGCCGATACTTTTTTAAACAATCCAGAGTATGTTTCGGTAACACCGGTTTCATCAACTGCAGAAATTATTGAACAGCAAATCTATTTTGTTGGAAAAGAAGACAAACGTGGTTTATTGTATCATTTGATACGTAATGAAAACTTGAGCAATGTGCTGGTTTTTGTTCGAACCAAACACGGAGCAGACAATGTTGTTAAAGCATTAAAAAAGCACGGTGTTGATGCCGAAGCGATTCACGGCGACAAATCACAAACCGCAAGACAACGCGTTTTAGACCATTTCAAAAATAAGGAAATCTCTGTTTTAGTGGCAACTGATATTGCTGCGCGTGGGATTGATATTGAAAGTTTACCGTATGTAATTAATTTTGATTTGCCGAATATTCCCGAAACTTACGTACACCGAATTGGTAGAACAGGTCGAGCCGGAAATGACGGAATATCGATATCCTTTTGCAGTCAAGACGAGGAACCGTATTGGAAAGACATTCAAAAATTGATTAAAGTCAATGTAAAAATCATGAAAGACCATCCATTTCCTTGGAAAGATGCAGAACCAAATCCGGATGCTAAACCCGATTTAAGAAACAAAAAGAAACCCGAAGGAAAAGAAAACAATTCGAGAAAATCGGAAGCTTCTAAGAAGAATAAAAAACGCTGGTACTAACCGGCGTTTCCTTTTTTAATTTGATTGTGAATGACCTGAAACAACTTTGCTGGTTCAAAAGGCTTTACCATGATATCATTCATTCCTGCAGAAATAGCTTGTTCCACCACTTCTTGTTTATCAAAAGCAGTTAAAGCAATAACGGGAATGGTAATTCCTTTTTCTCTAATTTTTCGTGTTGTATCAAAACCATTGATTAATGGCATGTTAATATCCATTAATATTATATCAAACGATTCTCGCTCTAGCGCCACCAAAGCAGCATAACCATCATCAACAATGGTACAACTCATATTGCTGCCCTGAATAATTTTTTTGGTTACAATCTGATTAATTTTATTGTCTTCGACTATCAAGATATTATATAAATGGCTGGCCGATAAATCAACTTCGATGTTATTTATAATTTCTTTTGATTTGTCTTCATCAAATGGAAATCCGATGGTTAATGAAAAAGTAGTTCCAACATTTACTTCACTTTCTAAATGCACTTCGCTGTTAAATAATTTTACCAAACTCGTAACTATAGACAATCCCAAACCTGTGCCTTGATAATCCTCTTCTTTTCGCTCTATCTGTACAAATTTATCGAAGACTTTTCCTTGGTCTTCTTTAGCAATTCCGATTCCAGTATCTTTTACTTTGAATTCAATAAAATAGATTTTGTCTTCTACTTTTTTCAAGTCTGCCATGACGGCAACTTCACCATTTTTGGTAAATTTCAGAGCATTACTGACCAAGTTCATGATGATTTGTGACAACCTAAGTTTATCACCAATTAAGAATTCAGGAATAGCAGTATCAATTTCAACCGTAAGAACGTTGTTGTTTTTATCGGCTATATGTTCAACCGAATTTTTTATCAAATTGATTTCATCTGTCAAATTAAAAATCAGACTTTCCAATATGATACGCTTCTCTTCAATTTTATTAATTTGAAGAATATCATTTACCAGAGAAAGTAGGTATTTGGCTGAGAACTTTAAGGATTTTAAGTGCGGACTATTGCCTAATTCTTTATGCTCTTCTAAAATGATATTAGTAATTCCGATAACACCATACAAAGGCGTTCTTAGTTCATGAGTAATAGTGGAAACAAATTGAGATTTAAGTTGCGATGCTTCCTCTGCTGCTTCTTTTGCCAAAACAAGTTCCTCATTGGCTTTTTTTAATTCGATATTGGCTTCTTCTCTTAGCTTTATGTTTTTATACAAAGTCAATAATAATAATAACAAAATTATCAAGATAACTACAAACAGAATAACGACTAATCTTGACTCTGTTATGCTTTTTTGATGTTGCGCATTTACCTGCTCAATTCGCTCTAATTGCATTTTGTATTCCTCTAACTCAATTTGCACCGCGGCTTTTTGCAAGTAATCAAGTTTGTCTTCTGAATAGACAACCTTACTTAGGGAGTCTAATTTTGTTTTATATGCAAGCGCTTTTTCGGGTTCTTCAAAATGATTGTGATGATTAACCAAGTTTTCATAAACATTAATTAAGTAGGAGTCGTACTGAATCTCCTCGGCTAATTTTAGGGCATTAGAGTAATATTGTTCCGCTTCGACCTTTTTATCATGATTTGTTGCATAAATCCCAAGCAGCGAATTCATTCTCATTTTGATTTCCTGATCACCATATTTTAGCACATTTTCCTGAATGTCTTTTAAATATAGATTTCCTTCATCAAATTTATCAATTGCAAAGTAAGCACTGACAATATTCATTTTTGTATTCTTGATCTCGGTACTATCCTTGATTTTTTCGGCGAAGTATAATGCCTTTTTATAATAACTTATTCCTTTAGGAACATCAATTTCGTTGTAATAATAAACACTACCTAAATTCCCGTAAATCCAATTGTAAAGTTTATCCTTGTTTGTCCTTTTGGCATAGGTAAGTGCTTTTTCATAAAAGCCTATCGCCTTTTTGGAATCGAAACATTCATTGTAAATAACTCCAATAGTATTGTAGGATTGTGCTACATAAGAATCATCATTTATACCAAAAGAAATAATAAGTGCCTTTTTTGAAGACTCTAATGCCTTGTCATATTTTGCATCATTAAAATCGGAAACAGCCTGATCTAGCAATCTTTCGATTTCGGCTTTTTCCGTTTTATATTCTTGTGCCACCAAATTGGTAAAACAGAAAAGTATAAATACAAGTAAACTTATGGATTTGGATTTAATCATAGGATTGGTTCGACCCTCAAATATAAGATTTTTATTCAAAAAAAAATCCCGATTGCTCGGGATTTACTTGTTAATAGATTAATTTCTAATCAATTTGCGATATTTAATTCGTTTTGGCGTTGCATCAACTCCCAAACGTTTCTTTTTGTTTTCTTCATACTCAGAGAATCCGCCTTCAAAATAGTAAACTTCAGAGTTACCTTCAAACGCTAAAATATGTGTACAGATTCTGTCTAGAAACCATCTGTCGTGACTAATTACAACGGCACAACCGGCAAAATTTTCTAATCCTTCTTCCAAAGCCCGAAGCGTATTAATGTCCAAGTCATTCGTTGGCTCATCAAGTAACAATACGTTTCCTTCTTCTTTTAAAGTCATGGCCAAATGCAAACGGTTACGTTCTCCACCAGATAAAGCCGCAACTTTTTTGTTTTGGTCACTTCCTCCAAAATTAAATCGGGATAAATAAGCTCTTGAGTTTACTTGTCTTCCGCCCATCATGATTAATTCTTGTCCGTCGCAGAAATTTTCCCAAATCGATTTATTTGGATCAATATTAGAATGCGCTTGGTCTACGTATGCAATTTTCACCGTGTCACCAACATTAAATTGGCCAGCATCTGTTTTTTCTTCGCCCATAATCATTCGGAAGATTGTCGATTTACCAGCACCGTTAGGTCCGATGATGCCAACAATCCCTGCTTGAGGTAAAGTAAAGTTTAAGTTGTCGTATAATAATTTATCTCCAAAAGCTTTGGCAACGCCCTTCGCTTCAATCACATTTGTCCCCAAACGTGGACCATTCGGAATATAGATTTCTAATTTTTCGTCCAGTTCTTTTTGATCTTCATTTAAGAGTTTATCGTAGTTCTGTAAACGCGCTTTTTGTTTGGTTTGGCGACCTTTAGCCCCTTGTCGAACCCAATCCAACTCACGTTCTAAAGTTTTTCTGCGTTTGGAAGCCACTTTTTCTTCCTGCTCCATACGTTTTGATTTTTGGTCAAGCCAAGAAGAATAATTTCCTTTCCACGGAATACCTTCGCCTCTATCCAATTCCAAAATCCAACCCGCAACATTGTCCAAGAAATATCTATCGTGCGTTACGGCAATTACGGTTCCTGCATATTGCGCTAAATGTTGCTCTAACCAAAGTACACTTTCCGCATCTAAATGGTTGGTTGGCTCATCGAGCAAAAGCACATCCGGATTTTGCAACAGCAAACGACAAAGCGCAACTCTACGTTTTTCTCCGCCTGATAAAACACTGATTGGCATATCGCCTTCTGGTGTGCGAAGTGCATCCATTGCTACTTCTAATTTGTTATCAATTTCCCAAGCGCCACAAGCGTCTATTTTATCTTGTAATTGCGCTTGACGATCCATTAGTTTGTCCATTTTGTCAGCATCTTCATAGACTTCAGGCAAACCAAACATATCGTTGATTTTATTGAACTCGTCTAAAAGTGCCATAGTTTCTGCAACACCTTCTTTTACGATTTCTAAAACCGTTTTGGTTTCATCTAGTATTGGTTCTTGCTCTAAGTAACCAACGGTATATCCCGGTTGGAAAACCACATCGCCTTGATAATTCTTATCTACACCAGCTATAATCTTCAAAAGCGAGGATTTTCCAGAACCGTTAAGTCCAAGGATTCCAATTTTTGCTCCGTAGAAGAAACTCAAATAGATGTTTTTTAATACTTGTTTATCGCTTCCCTGATAGGATTTACTCAATCGTTGCATTGAGAAAATTACTTTTTTATCGTCTGACATAACTACTTTAGTTTTTTAATTTAAAAAAATACATAATAGCAGCAAAGATAGTTCTAAATAAAAAGAATGCAAATGATGATTTTGGAATTCTTAGTATTCAACATTTGTTTTAGGCAACAAAACTATTAATAGATATTAATTTGAATGTAACAAACTTGAAATGATTAAAGTTCTTTAAGGTCAGTTTTTAAACGTGCAAAAGAGCTAATTAAATCTGAAGTGAAAAAAGGAATTTAACAAAATTGCTTCATCGCGCCAATCTATGGAATAGTACATATTTGAAAAAAAATTAGCACGGATGTTGGCAACAGTTTTTTAACTTAGTTGAAACTATTTCTTAATTCAACTATATTTTTGTTTGATTCGTCTAATGTTACTAAACCTCTGAAAGGTCTGTCTAAATCGAATATAAATAAGACTGTAACTGAAATCATCATACAGAAACCAAATTCAACTAGCCAGTCAATACTTCCTTTTAAAGCTGCTGAATAACCAGAGTAAAAAGAAGTAATACAAGCTAAAACAAATAGTAACCAAATAATACTGTCAGGGACTTTTGCTTTCTCTCCTGCGGCTCTAGTTGTAGTAATATCAATCATTTCGTTTAATGCAGGAATCATTTGACGAGTTGCATCTGTATTAGTATGATCAAATGAGAGTCTTGTAGCTCTTTGCCATAATCGCTTCGAAATAGAATTAGCATGCTCATTTGAAAGCCTTAGTTTTTCTATATTTCTACCAGCTTTATAATACTCTATTCTACACTCAATATACTGTTTAAAGTCTTGTCTAAAGAATAATCGTTCTTTTTCTGCATATAAGTCAGCACGTAATAAAGCTGTGCTAATCGCATTTGATTCTTCAACAATATTTTGCCTACGATTATCATATCTATTAACACTCATTCCAAAAGTAAAAGCCAATAGCAGAAATAATAATCCAGAAAGAGAACTAAAACTTGAACTTAATTCCTTTACTGTTTCAATTTTAAGTTTTTTTAATTTTATATTACCTACTTTATAACCGAGGAAAGTTAGAGTAAGTATTGTTAACATCAGTATTAATGCTATTTTCCAAGCGTCGAATTCATTTAGATAGGACATTCTTATTTATCTTTACTTTAATTCAAATTAT
>CALQCV020000073.1 GCA_943329165.2 Candidatus Nitrotoga sp. CP45
AAAAATTATTTCAACGGAAAAATGGGTGTCATTAAATCGCTATCAGATGAAGAAATAATGGTTCACTTTCCCGAAGAAAATAAAACTATAGAAGTGGAACGGTATGAATGGCAAAACATCCGCTATTATGTAGATGAAAACACCAAGGAAATTAACGAAGAAGTTCTCGGAACATTTACACATTATCCAATAAAATTAGCTTGGGCAATTACCGTTCATAAAAGTCAGGGATTAACATTTGATAAAGCGGCACTTGATGTTTCGCAAGTTTTTCTTCCTGGACAAGCTTATGTAGCACTTTCTCGATTGCGCTCTTTAAAGGGCTTGGTTTTGCTTTCCCCGTTGCAGATGAATGGCATTTCAAGCGATCAAGATGTGATGGAGTACGCTGAAAATAAAGCTACCGAATCGCTTTTACAAGATTCCCTGAAGTTGGAAACTAAAAACTTTATTCATAACTATCTAAAATCCAGTTTCGATTGGACAGATTTGGCTCAAGAATGGCGCAATCATCAGTTTAGTTATAACGAAAATTCGGAACTATCAGCCAAATCAAAACATGCTATTTGGGCGAAAAAACAAACAGAATTTATTGAAAGTCTTTTGGATCCGTCCCGAAAATTCATTTCGCAATTGAATACACTTTTCAAAGATGATGAAGTTGACTTTAATTTTGTTTTTGAAAGAGTTCAAGCTGCTTATTCTTATTTTTTACAACCGCTGGATAATCTCGTTTATGAAATTCTTTGGAAAATAGAAGAAGTAATTCGGATTAAAAAAGCCAAAGCGTATTATGATGAACTGATAGTTTTAGAAGCGCTGCAAGTCAAATCAGTTTTACAATTAATGAAAGCCAAATTACTGATCGAAACTGTAGTGAAAGGCGAAACAATTTCTAAAGAAAAGTTATCTTCAGAAGAAATTAAATGTTACAAAATCAGAAAACTAGAAACCATTCGCGAAGAATTTAAAAATCTAAACGTAACTTTAATTGATCCCGAAACTTCGGGAGAAGTCGATTTAGAACGCTACGCGAAAAAAAAAAAAAACGGATAAAACACCGAAAAAATCAACCATTCAAGAAACCTATGAACTCTGGTTAGAAAAGAATTCTATCAAGGAAATTGCCACAATTCGAAAGCTAACAACCCAAACAATTGGCGGACATATTGCGAAACTCATAGAAACAGAAACTATCTCTATTACGGATGTTATGCCAGAAGACAAAATCCAGGAATTAGCCAAAGCTTTTAAAGGCTATAGGGAAGAGACGCTCAACGGATTGAAAGAGCAATATGGAGATAAATTCACTTGGGATGAACTTAAAATGTTCAAAGCGAGTTTGTAATAATCCCGCTAGGGATGACATATTGGTAGCAAAAACACATCTATAAATTATAGAATACCAATCCCGTCAGGGATTAAATTCGGGTAGAAAACAAATCACCAATATTATAATCCCTTTAGGGATGATATATCGGTAGATAATATTATATTGGTTCCTAGCTCAACCAAAAAACCGCCAAAACCGCCGGGACGAAATAAATGGCAATCGTTCGGGCACCGTCATAATCCTTAGCTAATCTTTGACCTAAAAGCAACAAAATCAATGTAATACACGAAAAAAAAGCGCCGTAAAACCCAAAAGTTCTTCCGCCATTAATCAATAATTCTACACAACCAACCAAAGTTAAAACCCCGGTAATAAGTTCAAGAATAAGAATGGTTCCTAATGCTAACGGAACCTTATTTTTTAATAATGAAGTATTGGCAAAATGCCCTTTGAGCCAATCAATATTCCCCTGCCACCCAAAGATTTTATCATAGGCCGACTGTACAAAAGTTACCGCAAGAAATAGCAAAACAAGTATCGAAGCTGTGTTCGTCATGATGGTTAAGTTTTATGGATTAATCGAGTAAGTTTTATAGATAAATCAGTTAATATAATTTTGGCATTTCCGTTGCGTTCAATATGATAAATTGCATCTGAAAGTTCATTAAAAATAGCATTAATATTGTTCCCATTTACAAATGGAGCAAATTTATCAAGACTAAAATTTTCCACTTGTGGTTCCACGTAAACCAGTTTTTTTGTTTCATAATTGTGCATCAAAGCTTGGCGGAACATGACAATACAATAATTCAAAAACTGCTTTTGTCCTTCGCGCCCCAAACCGGCAATTTCTTCACTCCATGAAATTAAGTCTTGAATAGCCGAGGCATTCTTTTTTGCACTGAAAGCTGCACGAACCCAAACCACAAACCATTTTTCAAAAGGAAAATCTTCAGCATCATTTTTCACAATATGTAGTGCTTTATTATAGTTTCCTTGTGCTTGATGCGCTACTTTTGATGCTGAAGATTCATTTAAAAAATAATTGATTTTTAACGCTTTCGAAATTTCAGCCTCAGGCAAAGCACCAAAATGAATCACTTGACATCGGGAACGAATGGTTTGAATAATATCTTCTTCATTTTCAGCAATCAGAAGAAACAATGTTTTTTCAGGTGGTTCTTCCAAAAGTTTTAATAATTTATTGGAAGCCTCAATATTCATTTTTTCAACCATCCAAACAATCATAATTTTATAACCGCCTTCGTATGATTTTAAAGATAATGCCTTCAAAATGTCGGAGGCATCTTCTACCCGAATCATGCCTTGTTTGTTCTGAACCCCAAGGTGCTTATGCCAGTCAAATAAACTACCATAAGGATTCTGCGAAACAAACTCACGCCAATCCACAATAAAATCAGCACTTTTTGGTTTTGTTTTTACATCATCATTAGCGACATTTGGATAAACAAAATGCAGATCAGGATGCGAAAGCGATTGAAACTTTAGATTGCAACTTTCGTTTCCGCCATTATTTTCTTGCCCTTGATTAGTGCACAAAACAAATTGTGCATAAGCAATTGCCATGGCTAAAGTGCCACAACCTTCTGGGCCAACAAACAATTGTGCGTGCGGAATTCTTCCCGACAAGGCGCTTTTAACGAGGTGATTTTTTATGTAATCCTGACCAAGAATATCTGAAAACTGCATAAAGCAAATATAGAAGAAATATTTTGCTATTGGTAAATCAAGCCATGATATTCAAAACAAATTCAGTTAGAAATACCAGGGGAAACAAATTGCTATTTATTTGAAAATAAATATTTTAACACTTAAAATTCCCTTAATAAACATCGATAAAAGCACAAAAAAACCCGACGAAACTAATTTTTATTATATTTGCAATGAATCACACTTTTTAAATTACCAAATGAAAACGCTTCAAGATTTTAATTTCAACGCCAAAAAAGCCATAATAAGAGTTGATTTCAACGTGCCTTTAGACGAGAATTTCAACGTAACAGATGCCAATAGAATTGAAGCCGCAAAGCCAACTATAGATAAGATTCTAGCCGATGGTGGAAGCGTAATTTTGATGTCACATTTAGGAAGGCCAAAGGGAAAAGAAGACCAATATTCGCTAAGACATATTGTTGTAAAAGTAGCTGAAGTGTTGGGTGTCAATGTTCAATTTGCTACCGATTGTACAGGTGAAATAGCAAAAAATGCTGCTAAAAATTTAAAATCAGGTGAAGTTCTTTTATTAGAAAATCTTCGTTTTTATCCTGAGGAAGAAGCTGGAGATGATAATTTTGCAAAAGAATTAGCTTCATTAGGTGATATTTATGTGAACGATGCTTTTGGAACAGCTCATAGAGCACACGCTTCAACAACAATAATCGCTAAATTCTTTCCAAATCATAAGTGTTTTGGATTGCTTTTAGCCAAAGAAATAGAAAGTTTAAACAGAGTTTTAAATAATTCAGTTAAACCCGTAACCGCTGTTCTTGGAGGTTCGAAGGTATCTTCAAAAATTACAGTTATTGAAAATATTTTAGACAAAGTGGATCATATGATTATTGGTGGCGGAATGACATTCACTTTTGTAAAAGCCTTAGGGGGAAAAATTGGAGATTCGATTTGTGAAGATGACAAACAAGAATTGGCTTTAGAAATTTTGCGTTTAGCCAAAGAAAAAAACGTTCAGATACATATTCCTGTTGATGTTGTTGCGGCGGATTCATTTTCGAATGATGCCAACACACAAATTGTTGATGTTAGAGAAATTCCTGCTGGATGGCAGGGCTTAGACGCTGGGCCAGAATCATTAGCTAATTTCAGAGACGTAATTATGAATTCCAAAACAATTCTTTGGAATGGTCCATTGGGTGTTTTTGAAATGGAAAATTTTGCCAACGGAACAATTGAATTAGGAAATTATATTGCGGAGTCAACAGTAAACGGAGCATTTTCTCTTGTTGGCGGTGGAGATTCAGTTTCGGCCGTAAAACAATTTGGCTTGGAAGATAAAATGAGCTATGTATCAACTGGCGGCGGAGCCATGTTGGAGATGTTAGAAGGAAGAGTATTACCGGGAATTGCTGCCATTTTAAGTTAAAATTTTAAAATTGCACAATAAATAATAATTATTAGCGTTATTAATTACACTTAATTAATAACACAAAGATTTGAAATATACCACTTTATAAATAAAGTTATGACTATAAAAAAAGTATTCTCATTAGTATTAATGATCTGTTCTTCGGCAATTTTCGCACAAGACACTATCGTTGCTACATCAGTAAAAAAAGAACCACTGACTAGACGAGAAGTTCTTGACTCTATAAAAGCCACCTTTGTTAAAGACAACATAGCTTCGTGCATTGACAGTTTATGGATGAAAGAGATGGTTAGCTTAGATTTGTACAACGAATTGACATTTGACATCAAAAACATTAATGTTGATGAAAAAATCGAATACGAATTACCAACCGAATTACTAAAAGAAAGATTAAAAAAACTGGACGAAAAATCACCATTCAACATCGAATATAATGTTGGATTGGAGAATGTAATCAAATCATTCTTAAAAAACAGAAAGAGAGCCTTTGAAAGACTAATGGGAGTTTCACAGTTTTATTTTCCAATATTTGAAGAGTCGTTAGCAGCACAAAATATTCCTTTAGAAATAAAATATTTAGCGGTTGTAGAATCGGCGTTGAATCCGAGAGCGGTTTCAAGAGTAGGCGCAACAGGCTTGTGGCAATTTATGTATCAAACAGGAAAACAATACGGTTTAAAAGTTGATACTTATGAGGATGAAAGAAGCGATCCTTTGAAAGCCAGTACAGCTGCAACTAAATACATGAAAAACATGTATGCTATTTTTGGAGACTGGGATTTAGTTTTAGCATCTTATAACACTGGCCCAGGAAACGTAGCAAAAGCCATTCGTCGTTCGGGAGGAAAACAAAATTACTGGAACATTAGACCCTATCTTCATAAAGAAACTCAGGGATATTTACCAGCATTTTTAGCTACAATGTACATCTTTGAATATCACAAAGAACACGGAATCAAACCAGACAGAGCTATTGCAAATCATTTTGCAACGGACACTGTAATGATTAAAAATGCAATGACTTTCAAACAAATTTCTGCTTTGTTGGATGTTCCGGTAGCAGAATTACAGTTTTTAAACCCATCATACAAAAGAGAAGAAATTCCATATATTACTGGTGAAAATCACTTTTTGAGATTACCGGTTAACAAAGTTGCGGTATTTACTTCAAACGAAGACAAGATTTATGCTTTCGTTAAATATGAATCAAACAAAAGAGAAAGGCCTTACGAAAGACTGGCATCAAGAAGTACAAATGATTCCGATAACGACGGAACAGTTTCAAGAATTAAATACCATAAAGTTAGACGAGGCGATAGCTTAAGCGAGATTTCAGATAGATATGGCATTACCATGTCAGAACTTAAAAAATGGAATCATTTGCGAAGCAACAAAGCGCCAATGGGTAGAAGATTAAAAATTATTACTTCAGAAGCGGTTGCGACCTATGACAAAAAAATCATAAAACCAGATACAATTTCTGTAAAAGAAACTTCAGCTATAGCTGCTAATACAGTTAAGTCTTATAAAGAAGAAAAAGTCGTTTCGTATAAAGATGTTGTAAAATACCACAAAGTAAGAAGAGGTGATAATCTTGGAGAAATCTCAGATAAATACGGAGTTTCTGTTGCGGAAGTGAAAAAATGGAATAAGCTTCGAAACAATAACCTTATGGCGGGTGCTAATCTGAAAATAATCAAAAACGAAAGAGTTGTAACTACAGTTAGAAAAGAAATAAAAGTAGATAAAAATGTTACTGAAACTGCAGTTGCTTCAAATGAGGCAAATGAAAAGTCAACTGATTTTTATGAAGTGCAACGAGGTGATAATTTATTCAGCATCGCCAAAAAATTCAATGTTAGTTTAGAAGATTTGAAAAAATGGAATAATCTAAACGATTTGAATGTTGAACAAGGTTCGAAATTGGCATTGGTGAATAATGATGCAGAACCTATAAAAGAAACAACATTTAAAACCGAAGTTAAAATCACGGAACACCTTGTTGACAGAGGTGAAACTTTAGGAACTATCGCTAGAAAATATGATGTTTCAATTTCAGAAATTAAAGACTGGAATAATATCGAAGATAATATGGTTCAACTTGGAGCAAAAATAATCGTTGGTAAAAGATATGTGGTTTCTTCGGATGTTAAAAACTCTTCAGCAAAAAAAGAAAATTTAGCAGCTAATGATAGAGACGAAGTAAAATTATATTACGTTAAAAAAGGCGATTCATTATTTAGCATTGCCAAAAAATATCCGGGCGTTTCGATTTCAGATTTAAAAAAATGGAATGGAATTAAAAATGAAAGTTTAAAAGCGGGGATGAAATTAAAAATTAACGGTTAATTCCGAAAATCTTCTATAAATTTGGGTTTTATTTCAGTTATGAATAAGACCCTTTTTTTATGGCTTTTAGTTGCTTGTCTTGTGAGCTCTTGTTCGTTAAAAAAAGACAAGTTACCAGGCGATTCTTCCGCGGCAATAAATACAATTTCAGTAATCATTGATGACCAACTTTGGAACGGTGAAGTGGGTGACAGTATCAGAAACAAGTTTGCTTCACCGGTTTTGGGTCTGCCACAAGAAGAACCATTATTCAGTATCAATCAATATCCGGTAAAACTTTTTGAAGGATTTTCAACCGATAGCCGCAATATTCTTATCATCAAAAAAGGCAATGAGAATAAATATGAATTCAAAGAAAACGAATTTGCTTCGCCACAAAACGCCTTTCATATTTCGGGAAAAACATCTTTTGAGATATTAGAAATTCTTGAAAAAAATGCGCCTGACATTATAAAAAAAATGCGGGCCATCGAAATTGCTTACAATCAAAAAATCATCAAAGATTCATTACTCGACACCCAAAAAATCCAAAAGAAATTCAACATCGACTTATTGATTCCTTCGAAATACGAATATGTAATGCGAAGAAAAAATTTCATTTGGCTCAAAAGTGAAATTACCAGCGGTAACAACAGCTTAATCATTTATCAAATTCCCTGGAAAAGTATTCGGACTAATTATGCGGTTAACGATATTGTAAAAATCAGAGATTCCGTAGGTAAATTATGGATACACGGTTCAGCTCCTGGAACAAAAATGGTAACAGAAGAAGCTTATTCGCCCTATTTTTCAAAAACAACTTTGTTTGGAAACAAAACCTATGAAACCAAAGGAACGTGGCAAATGAAAAATGATTTCATGTCAGGACCATTTATTAGTTATGCCATTTTTGATAAGGCCAATAGACGAATTCTGGTTTTAGAAGGATTTTGTTACGCACCATCAAAAGAAAAGCGCGATTTGATGTTTGAATTAGAATCGATTATTAAATCGATACAAATTAAAAAATAGCCATATGAAATTAGAATGGAAAATAAAGCGATTTGAGGCACTAACTCCAACTGAGTTATACAATTTACTTCAATTGCGAAGCGAAGTCTTTGTAGTGGAGCAAAATTGCGTCTATCAGGATATTGATTATAAAGATCAAAAAGCATTACATCTAATCGGTGAAGATATTGGACAAATTGTGGCGTATGCCCGATTGTTTAAACCAAAAGATTATTTTGAGGAAGCTTCCATCGGAAGAGTTGTTGTTAAGCCAACGTATCGTGATAAAAAACTGGGTCACATCTTAATGCGTGAAGCCATTTATTTTATGAAGCATCAAATTGGCGAAACTAAAATCACCATTTCGGCTCAATTATATTTGAAGAGTTTCTACGAAAGTCACGGTTTTATTCAAACCAGCGAAATGTATCTTGAAGACGATATTCCACATATCGAAATGAAAAAAAGTTAGTTTTTTGTGATAACCAACTCTACTCTTCTATCGTAATCTGCGCCTTTCCCTAAAGGAACAGTGTTTCCGTAACCTTTGAAAGTCATACGGTTTTTGGTTATTTTTTTAAAAAGCAAATATTTATAAACGGATTCAGCTCTGTTTGTGGAAAGGTGACGTTTTCTGGT
>CALQCV020000074.1 GCA_943329165.2 Candidatus Nitrotoga sp. CP45
TAATTTGTCTTTGTCAGAAGGAAATATTACGCTTGGTTTGATGCAGGAATTGGTGCCAAATCAAGGCGATGCGTGGAAATTTATGCTAGAAGAAATTGATGGAGTTTTTAGTAACCTAAAAAACAAAAAAATCAAGATTGAGAAATTACCGGTTATTCCCTTATTCAAACGCGTAAAGATTAATGACATTCCGCCTGAAATTATTGACTGGGTTGGATTGAGTTTATTTCTTCGTCTGCAAACCCTGGCAAAACGCACAGCAGAAATGCATATTGCGCTGGGAGGCGACATACATGATACGGCTTTTACACCAACGACATATAACGGAGATTACACAGTTTGGCTCAAAAACAGAATGTTATACCAATTCCAGAACCGATTAAACATCATCGAAAATAGTCTGCATAAATTAGATGGATTAGCCTTAGATTTAGCGCATCAGTTTATGGAAAATAAAAAGTTGGTGCGTAAACATTTTGTCGATTTTGATTGGACAAAAATGAAATCAGAGCGCATCCGAATTCATGGCGATTATCATTTAGGACAAATTTTGGTAAACGGCGATGATTTTTATATACTAGATTTTGAAGGCGAACCCGAAAGTACAATTCGTGACCGAAAAGTAAAACAACCACCATTAAAAGACGTGGCCGGATTATTTCGTTCATTTCATTATGCCATTTATGCTACAATTTTTAACAACAAAGACAAATATCCTTACGAACAGGAACAGCTTTTTCATGCTGCAGAACTTTTGTTTAATTATTTTGTAGGTTGCTTTTTGGAAACCTACGTTGATAAAGCACAATCAGGAAACTTAAACATTGGTTACAACCGTGAAATTGATTTCCTTTTAAAATATTGCTTGATAGAAAAAGCAGTTTATGAATTAGGCTACGAATTAAACTCAAGACCACGATGGGCAGTGATTCCGTTAAGAGGAATTCAGAGTATAATGGGGTATTAGTAAGTAGAAAGTTAGGAAATAGGAGTTAAATAAATAGAAAATAGTAATCGATTATATATATTGTCACCCTGAGCGCAGTCGAAGGGCTCAAAGTTAGAAAGAAATAAAAGTGAAGTTTTATTACGTTCACATAGTAAGATGTAGTGATAATTCTCTTTACACCGGAATTACATATGATTTAGAAAGAAGAGTAAACGAACATAATGATGGAAAGTTACCTGATGCATATACTTTCAAAAGAAGACCAGTAGTTTTGGAATGGTATCAGGATTTTACAGAACCAAACCAAGCTATATATTTTGAAAAAAATTAAAGCGCAGGTCAAAAGCAAAGAAAGAAGCATTGATAAAAGGAGATTTTGATATGATTGAAAAGATTGGCTGAGTGCAGAAATGCAACTCATCATCAATACAAACCATAAGCCATTCGACTGCGCTCAGGGTGATAAACTGCTGAAATGAGATAGTTCGGATTAATAGATATTGTCATCCCGAGCGCAGCCGAGGGAACATGAAAATGTAAAATACACACAACAACAACAAAACAAATGAACCAAGTACAATCACATTCGCTTTTTACTGATTTCGATATCGATTTATTCAAAGCAGGAAAACATTTTAGATTATACGAAAAAATGGGCGCACATCTGATTGAAGTCAACGGCGTAAAAGGCGTTTATTTTGCCGTTTGGGCTCCATCAGCACACTCGGTTTCTGTCGTTGGCGATTTCAATTATTGGATACAAGGCGAGCATCAACTACATGTTCGTTGGGATGATTCCGGTATTTGGGAAGGCTTTATTCCTGGAGTTGAAAAAGGCACGACTTATAAATATAAAATACAGTCCAATAATAATCGAATCATAACTGAAAAAGCAGACCCATTTGCGTTATACTGCGAACATCCACCACAAACAGCTTCTGTTATTTGGGATTTAGACTATAAGTGGAAAGACAAAAAATGGATGGACACCCGAAAAGACAAAAATGGGTTAGACAAACCATATTCGGTATATGAAGTGCATTTGGGTTCGTGGCGAAGAAATAACGAAGGTAACTTTTTAACCTATCTTGAATTGGCTGACCAATTGGTTGATTACGTGAAGGAAACCGGTTTTACACACGTCGAGTTCATGCCAATCATGGAATATCCTTACGATCCATCTTGGGGTTATCAGTTGGTAGGCTATTTTGCACCAACATCAAGATTTGGCAAACCACAAGATTTTATGGTTTTGGTTGATAAACTGCACCAAGCCGGAATTGGAGTTATCCTCGATTGGGTTCCGTCGCATTTCCCCGATGACGCTCATGGTTTAGGATTCTTTGATGGTTCGAATTTATACGAACATCCAGACAGAAGAAAAGGATATCATCCAGATTGGAAGAGTTTGGTGTTCAATTATGGACGAAATGAAGTTCGTTCTTTTTTGATAAGCAATGCGATTTTTTGGCTACATCAGTATCATGCAGATGGTTTACGTGTAGATGCTGTTGCTTCGATGTTATATTTGGATTATTCCAGAAACGATGGCGAATGGGAACCAAATATTTACGGAGGAAGAGAAAACTTAGACACGATTAGTTTCCTAAAAGATTTTAACGAAGCCGTTTATGCTGATTTCCCCGATACGCAGACAATAGCCGAAGAAAGTACCAGTTTTCCGATGGTTTCGCGACCGACTTTTATTGGCGGTTTAGGTTTCGGAATGAAATGGATGATGGGTTGGATGCACGATACACTGCAGTATTTCAAAAAAGAAAGCGTTTATAGAAGATATCACCAAAATGATTTGACTTTCTCGATGACGTATGCGTTTACCGAGAATTTTATGCTGCCATTATCGCATGATGAAGTAGTGTATGGCAAGCAATCCATTCTCGGCAGAATGACCGGAGATGAATGGCAGAAGTTTGCAAATCTACGTTTATTATATGGCTATATGTTTACGCATCCTGGTGGGAAATTATTATTTCAAGGTGCCGAATTCGGGCAAAGTTCTGAGTGGAATTTTGATGGAAGTTTAGATTGGCATTTGTTGCAGTTTGCTTACCATGATGGAATCAAAAAATGCATTACCGATCTAAATGCGTTATATAAAAATAATCCGGCCTTATATGAAAAACAATTTCATGTCGATGGTTTTGAATGGATAAATTATACCGATAGTGAAAATGCTGTTTTGAGTTATATCCGAAAAGGAAATAACGAAAAAGAAAGTTTAGTTGTGGTTTGTAATTTTACGCCGGTGGTTAGAGATAATTATAGAATTGGATTGCCAACTCAAGGAAAACTAACACAAATTTTTAACTCAGACAGTACTGAATATGGCGGAAGTGGAGTTGTATTTACCAAACCAATCAAAATTGATATAACTCCATGGAATTACAGAGACTATTCAGCTGAATTAGTTTTGCCTCCATTGGGAGTTACAGTTTATAAAATATCTTAATAAAAATATTTTTTGACCGCAAATAACATGAATTAGGACTGATTAATTTGTGAAAATTGGTCTAATTTGAGGTTATTCTATTTTAACACAATCCGCAATCGTTGTAGTTAAAAACTACTTTACTAAGATATTAAATAATCATTGTCAACTTTGTAAATTTGGCAACACTACATTAAAAAATCCATATGATTACCAACCAAGAACTTGAACATAAAGGAGATCAAACACCTACTAAAATAGTTAGTTTTAATCAGGATGTTGACAGCATTTATTTCAATACTGACAACAATGTAATTCTAAAAATCACCATACTTCGCGATAGTTTATTACGCTTTCGTTATACTACCAAAGGCTATTTCAGCAACGATTTTTCGTATGCAATTGATAAAACGCAATCGCATGGTTACAACCAATTGGAAGTTGTCGAAGAGAGTACTTTTTATTTAATTAAAACTAGCAAAGTATTCTGTAAAGTCAATAAAAAAAATTTAAAAATATCAATTCATGATGTTGATGGATTTACAATTTTGGAAGATGAAATTGGGTTCCATTGGGAAGAAAGTTATGAGCATGGTGGAAACATCGTAAAAATGAGTAAGGCTTCGAAAGATGGTGAAAGTTTTTACGGAATGGGTGACAAGCCAACGCATTTAAATCTCAAAGGAAAACGTGTTGAAAATTGGGCAACCGACCAATATGCCTTTCACAAAGACCAAGAGCCGTTATATAAAGTTGTTCCTTTTTATATAGGATTACATCATAACAAATCTTACGGTGTTTTCTTTGATAATACCTTCAGAACTTTTTTTGATTTTTGCCACGAGCGAAGAAACGTTACTAGTTTTTGGGCAGAAGGTGGCGAAATGAATTACTATTTTGTCTATGGTCCAAAAATGGAAGATGTCGTTACAACATATACCCATTTGACAGGAAAACCCGAATTGCCTCCAATGTGGGCTTTAGGTTATCATCAATGCAAATGGAGTTATTATCCTGAAAGCAAAGTAAAAGAAGTTACTGCTAAGTTTAGAGAGTTAAAAATTCCTTGCGATGCTATTTATTTAGACATTGATTACATGGAAGGTTTTCGATGTTTTACGTGGAGCAAAGAATATTTTCCAGAGCCAAAACGAATGGTTGCTGAATTGGCTAAAGACGGTTTCAAAACCGTTGTCATCATTGATCCTGGAATCAAAATCGATAAAGATTATTGGGTTTACCAAGAAGCATTGAAAAATGATTATTTCTGCAAACGTGCCGATGGACCTTTTATGAAAGGAAAAGTCTGGCCAGGCGAATGTAATTTCCCTGATTATACCAATCCCGTGGTTCGTGAATGGTGGGCGGGATTGTTCAAGGAATTGATTTCGGATATTGGCGTGAAAGGTGTTTGGAATGATATGAACGAACCTGCCGTAATGGATGTTCCTGGAAAAACGTTCCCATATGATGTTCGTCACGATTATGATGGAAATCCTTGTAGTCACCGAAAAGCACATAATATTTACGGAACACAAATGGCTAGAGCAACCTATGAAGGTGTGAAGCGATTTTCGTATCCGAAAAGACCTTTTATTATAACGCGTTCGGCTTATTCAGGAGCGCAGCGCTATACTTCATCTTGGACAGGCGATAACGTCGCAAGTTGGGAACATTTATGGATTGCCAATATTCAAATGCAACGAATGTCAATGTCGGGAATGGGATTCACAGGATCGGATATTGGTGGATTTGCCGAACAACCTTCGGGCGAATTGTATGCACGTTGGATTCAGTTGGGTGTTTTTCATCCCTTTTGCAGAACACATTCTTCAGGCGATCATGGTGAACAAGAACCTTGGTCATTTGGCGAAGAAGTAATTGATATCACTCGAAAGTTTGTTGAATTACGTTACCAATTGCTGCCTTATTTATATACCATGTTTTGGCAATATGTAAACGAAGGAAAGCCAATGTTGAAACCGTTGGTATATTTTGACCAGGAAGATTTTCACACACATTATAGAACGGATGAGTTTATTTTTGGTAACCAAATTTTAGTTTGTCCAATATTGGAACCAAACGCATTAGGCAGAAGAATGTATTTGCCAAAAGGAAATTGGTACAACTACTGGACAAACGAATTAGTGGAAGGTAAAAAAGAGCTTTGGGTAAAAACAGCTTTTGACGAGATTCCGATTTTTATCAAAGAAGGTGCTATTATTCCGAAATATCCGGTACAGCAATATGTTGGTGAATTGCAGTTTGACGAAATAACCTTAGATGTTTATTATAAATTAGGTAAAGAAAAATCAACTGTTTATGAAGATGCTCAGGATGGTTATGATTATAACAAAGGTAGATTCTCACTCCGAACTTTTACGCTAAATGGAAAAGAGAAAGAGCTTATCATTCAGCAACATAAAGAAGGAAGTTTTGAAACAGGTTATTCCAATTTTAAGATTAATCTAAAAGCATTGCCTTTCAAAGTGAAGAAAGTTGAAGTAGATAATGAGAAAATTTCATTGGATTCCCTAAAATTAAATGGAGAAAATTCATTGATATTATATAAAGATTTCACAGAATTACATATCATAGGCGCATAATAAATTCATAAATTTGTTACGCAATAAATAGAAACATTATGAAAAATAGAGTTTTGCTTTTTGGTGTCGTAGTGATAACACTTATAGTATCCTGTGCCAAAAATCCGTTTACTGGAAAAAATACGCTAGCCTTGGTTCCGAATAGTGAAATTTTACCTTCGGCATTTGCCCAATATGGCACATTCTTAAAGGAAAACAAAGTCATTTCAGGAACTGCCGATGCTAATAAAGTGGTAAACGTTGGAACTAAAATTAAAAATGCTGCCGAGAAATGGCTCAATGCAAATGGGTATAGTGGCTATTTGAAAGATTATCAATGGGAATATAAGTTGGTCGAAAACAAAGAAGTAAATGCCTGGTGCATGCCAGGTGGAAAAATTGTCGTTTATTCTGGAATTCTTCCAATTACAAAAGATGAAGCCGGTATGGCAACCGTTTTAGGTCATGAAGTTTCACACGCGTTAGCAAATCATGGTCAGCAGAGAATGAGTGCGGGAATGCTTCAGCAACTTGGCGCTGTTGGAGTTGCCGCAGCTACTGGAGGAAAAAGTGCCGAAACACAACAAATTGCAATGACTGCTTACGGAGCGACAACAGAAATTGGCGGAATGTTACCGTTTAGCAGAAGTCACGAAAGCGAAGCTGATCAAATTGGGTTAACCTTAATGGCAATTGCTGGTTATAATCCGGAGCAAGCTGTAGTTTTCTGGTCAAGAATGTCAGCTGCTTCAGGAGGAAACAAACCACCGGAGTTTATGAGCACACATCCATCTGACGAAACAAGAATAGCTAATTTAAGAAGGTTAGTTCCAGAAGCAAAAGCAGAAGCTTTAAAGTTTGGAGTTACCTTCAAATAAAACACAAAAATCATCTAATTAGATGGTTTTTTTATGTTTAATTATCTTTTGATCAACTTTTGAGTTTGACTTTGATTTCCTTGTTGAACGTTTACTAAATAAATGCCAGAAGCTATGGATGAAATATCTAAAGTGTTTTGATTAGAAACCTTGAAGATTGAGTTTCCAATCATATCAAAAATTTCTACAATATATTTTTCAGATTCAATATTTGATATTGAAAATGTATTTGTTGCCGGATTTGGTCCTATTACAATTTTGTTACGTTCTTGATTGTTAATTTCTAATGTGCAATCAAGTTCGTTTATTTTTTGCCAAATTTGATTGCAAAATAGTGTTGGAACTGAACTTGTAGAACTTGGTGCTTCTCCCATTCTGACAAACACCAAACCTGAACTTTGTGATATACTGACTATTTGTCCATCTCTCCCCAATCCTGCAATCATATCTGATGGAGCATTTGCAGCATATGAACCTGGGAAAATCAGTTGAGTAGTTGGCAACATGTAATTTGATTTTCCATTCAGCCACCATAAATAGCCATAAGATTTATTGAGATTTTGAGAGGTGTTGACCATTTCACTAAAATAAGTACTGTTAATTAATTGAGTGCCATTCCAAGCACCATTTCCATGAATCAATAAACCAAAACGGGCCATACTTCTGACCGTACTAAAATACACATTGTTGAAATCAATGGTTGTCCAACCTCCAGTCATTCCCGTTGGGGTTTTAAGTTTAAGTTGTGTATAGGTGTTTAGGTTTACCGTTGTTGCACTTTGCAATACATCGTCAAGTAACGTATAAGGTGCATTGTGATAAGCCCAGCGTGTCCCAGCGTCTGCTGTATATTCTAGGCATATCGGATCAGTACAATCATTATCGATGACACCATCATCCAGTCCTGAGGTCATCGTCAATTGGTTTTTGATGGTGATGTTATTTTCCTGTGCTAATGTGCAATTCGTCCAACCTTCACCCAAGTAAATTGAAGTTCTATCATTGATATTTAATAGGTTTTCCTCTTGTGCTTTACCCACTAAAAAGGAAGTGATGGTTTTGCCAGCTGACGCCCAATACCAAAGACTTTGGCTGGTGAAAGTTCCGAAATACTGCTCCAGAACAATTTTGCCATCTTTTAATACAATAAATCCTTTTGTGTTTTCTTGTTCAAGAAATGCATAAAGATTATCTATTCTTGTTTGACACCATCCTAAAGAGGATGGAGCAATAGTTTCCCATGTTGCTGTTGTACTTGTTGGAGGGTAATAAAGGGGTTGAGATTTAATAACATTAGGAAGCAAAAATAATACAAGGCATAGGA
>CALQCV020000075.1 GCA_943329165.2 Candidatus Nitrotoga sp. CP45
ATATCTTTTTTGATTTAAATTTAAGGTCAATTAGAACCCAAATGTCAGTCTGAGCTTGTCGAAGACATTTAAAAAGATGCATTTCGACAGGCTCAATGTGACAATCGATTTAATATTAGCCATAAAAAATAATTACACCCAACGGGTTATTTTTAACAAAATCATTACTCATTACTTTTATTAATTATTCCTAATCATGAAAATAGATAAGATACAAGCACTTCGCGGTCCCAATATTTGGAGTGTTCAACGTAAGAAATTAATCCAAATGCGTCTTGATTTGGAAGAAATGGAACAATTCCCAACCAACAAAATTGATGGTTTTCATGAAAGGATAGAAGCTATGTTTCCAACAATGATTGAACATCGCTGCTCTGAAGGTGTTCGTGGCGGATTTTTTTCCCGCATAGAACGAGGAACATGGATGGGACACGTAATTGAACATATTGCTTTAGAAATTCAAACGCTGGCCGGAATGGAAACCGGTTTTGGAAGAACCCGAGAAACCAAAACACCCGGAATATATAATGTAGTTTTTAGTTATACTGAAGAAAATGTCGGAATGTTTGCTGCCGAAAGTGCCGTTGCCATTGCAGAAGCTTTAATTGCAGGGACACCTTATGATCTTGAGGCAGATATTCAGGAAATGCGTGAAATTAGAGAGCGCGTTCGTCTCGGTCCATCGACAGGAAGTATCGTTGAAGATGCAGTTTCGAGAGATATTCCATGGATTAGATTAGGAACTAACTCATTAGTACAATTAGGTTACGGAATCAATCAAATGCGTTTTCAGGCAACCATTACATGTAAAACAAGTAGTATTGCAGTTGATATTGCTTGTAACAAGGAGCAAACTAAAAAAATGCTTGATGCTGCTTCTATTCCTGTAGCAAATGGCGGAATTTGTGTTGATGAAGAAGATTTAGATGAAGTTATCAAAAAAATTGGTTATCCAATTGTTATTAAACCTTTGGATGGAAATCACGGAAAAGGCGCTTCTATCAATATAAAAACTAGAGAGGATGCAGTTGATGGTTTGGCTTATGCTAAAAAATATAGCCATCGTGTTATAGTCGAAAAATTTATCACCGGTTATGACTTTAGGGTTTTAATCATCGATAACAAATTAGTGGCTGCTGCCAAACGAGAGCCTGCTCATGTTAAAGGTGACGGACAACATACCATCCAACAATTAATTGACGAAATTAATAAAGATCCACGTCGTGGTTACGGACATGAAAATGTTTTAACCCAAATTGATGTCGATAGAGATACCAACGATTTATTAGAAAAATTAAATTATACTTTAGAAACAGTTCTTAAAAAAGGAGAAGTCGTTTATCTAAAATCAACTGCGAATTTGAGCACTGGCGGAACTTCTATTGATGTAACGGATATGATGCATCCTGAAAATATTTTCCTTTGCGAAAGAATTTCCCGTGTCATCGGATTAGACATTTGTGGTGTTGATATCATGGCAGAAAACCTAACCCAACCTTTGAAAGAAAACGGTGGTTGTATTTTAGAAGTAAATGCTGCACCCGGATTCCGAATGCACTTGGCACCATCAGAGGGATTACCAAGAAACGTTGCTGCACCGGTTATAGATATGCTTTATCCTCCGGGAAAACCAAGTCGTATTCCGATAATTGCGGTTACTGGAACCAACGGAAAAACAACTACAACACGCCTTTTAGCTCACATCGTAAAAAATAATGGGTATCAAGTTGGATTCACAACATCAGACGGGATTTATGTTCAAAACCATATGATGGAAAAAGGCGATACGACAGGTCCCCTTTCTGCAGAATACATTTTAAAAGATCCAACGGTTGAATTTGCCGTTTTAGAAACAGCTCGCGGCGGAATTCTTCGCTCCGGACTTGGTTTTAGCCGATGCGATATTGCGATTATTACCAACATTCAGGAAGACCATTTAGGATTGAGCGACATTCACACTTTAGACGATTTAGCTCGTGTAAAAAGTACGGTTGTAAAAAGCGTTAAGAAAGATGGTTGGGCAATTTTGAATGCTGAAGACGAACAATGTTTGAAAATTGCTAACGAATTAAGTTGCAATATCGCTTACTTTAGTATGGATGAAAATAATCCAAAAGTAAAACAGTTTTCTAAAGAAGGCAAAATTGTAGCCGTTTATGAAAACGGATACATCACCATCAAAAAAGGAGAATGGAAAATCAGAGTGGAAAAAGCGACTCACGTTCCCTTGACGATGGGAGGAAAAGCCAAATTTATGATTGCCAATGTGTTGGCCGCGACTTTAGCGAGTTATTTACATGGCTTTAAAACCGAAGATATTAGTTTGTCATTACAAACCTTTATTCCGAGTGCGGCACAAACGCCAGGTAGAATGAATATTTTTGAGTTCAAAAAATTTAAAGTATTAATTGACTTTGCGCATAATCCTTCAGGATATAGAGGAATTGAGGAATATTTAAGCACTGTTGAAGCCACCAAAAAAATTGGAATTATTGCCGGAATTGGTGACCGTCGTGACGAAGACATTAAAGAATGTGCCATGATTGCGGCTCGAATGTTTGATCATATCATCATCCGACAAGAGAAATATCTGCGAGGCAGAACCGAAGAGGAAATCATTGGTTTAATCATGGAAGGAATTACTGAAAGTGGCAGAAATGTGACTCACGAAATTATTTCTAAAGAAGTGGAAGCTATAAAACATGCCATCAATAATGCCGAAGAAGGTAGCTTCATTACTGCGTTGAGCGATGTCGTATCTAATGCTATCAATATAGTCCAAGAATATTTGGATAAGGAAAATGAAGAATAAATAACATAATCCCAAACCTCAAAAGTTTGGGATTTTATCTTTTTTAGTAGATGAGGAAACTCCAAACATTTTTAAACGAATTAGAATTCCATATTCCCGATTTTGAAAAAACAAATCCTGTCGTTTCACAAGCTACTATTGGTTGGCAAATTGACCATAGTTTATTGGTGATTAATGCCGTTGTTGATGAACTCAAAAACTCTAATCCAGAAAATTATAATTGGAAGTTTAGTAAGATGCGGCTCTTTATCCAAATTGTAAATACAATTCCGAGAGGAAAAGTCAGAGCGCCAAAAACCGTAAAACCTCTAGATGTGGCAACGCTTCAAGAATTAAAAACAAAACTCGAACTTGCTAAAAAAAATATCGCGAACCTTTCAACACTTACTTCGAAAAGCTATTTCACGCATCCTTTCTTTGGCGATTTGAATTTAAAATCAGCAATTTGGTTTTTGAAATTACACACGAAACATCATTTGAAGATAATTGAGGATATACGTAATTCTGCATGATTACTAAGTCTTCTGCGGTTTCTTTCTTGCTGCAGGAAATAATACGTTGTTCAAAATCAACCGGAAACCAGGAGAGTTTGGATGCAAATCTAATACGGTTGCCTCGTCACCTACTCTATGTTGGTAATCTTCAGGATCGTGACCACCATAAAAAGTGAAAAATCCTTTTCCTTTTTGTCCGTGAATATAACGTGCTTCGTCATTCAATTCGTTCTTTCCTAAAATCGACACATTTGACTTTATCAATTCACTGTCAAAAGCAGTGGTTTGACCCATAAAACCTTTTACCAATTGTGTGTGGTTTTGGCACAACATACTCGGAATAACGTCCCATTTTGCAGAGAATTCCATCAAGGTGAAATAATCTTTTTCAAAAGGAATACGACGCTTTTCAGTCATGTCAATATCCGAAAACTCATAGTGATCGGGCTTTCTGTCCAGAATAAAATTTTTGAACGCAAAGGTTTTGGTATAATCTATTTTCGATTGGTAATTTGGTTCGCTGTCATCTCCATCAAACATGGGTTCGCAAATATCAACTCCATCAGCAGAAAGTGCAATATCAAAACTATCCGTTGCCGAACACATGGCAAACATGAATCCACCACCAATCACAAAATCCCGAATCTTTTTGGCAACCGCCAATTTATCCTGTGACACTTTAGGAAAACCTAATTTGGCAGCTAAGGCTTCGGCATCTTTCTTTTGTTCAATATACCATGGCGTATTGCGATACGCTCCATAAAACTTCCCATATTGGCCTGTAAAATCTTCGTGATGCAAATGCAACCAATCGTATAACAACAATTGATCACTCAACACTTCTTCATCGTAAACAACTTTAAACGGAATTTCAGCATAAGTCAAAACCATGGTCACAGCGTCATCCCACGGTTGCTTTCCCGGTGGCGAATAAACTGCAATTTTTGGAGCCTTTTCCAAAACCACCGTTTCCATATTTTGTGATGGACTTGAAATATCAGCTATTATAGACTGCATTTCGGCATCGGATAAAATCTCAAAACTTACACCTCTAATTTGACATTCCTTCCTGATTTCGGGAACATCAGGCAACAAAAAAGAACCGCCGCGATAGTTGAGTAACCAACTGGCTTTATATTGTTTGTCCAATGCCCAATAGGTAATTCCGTATGCCTTAAGATGATTTTTTTGTGTACTTTCATCCATTGGCAACAAAATAAAATTTGCCTTAGCGGAAAAGGAAATCAGAATCAGGAATATATAGAGTGACTTTTTAAACATTTTGTTAAAATAATAAGCTCAAAGATAACAGATTTACTGTGAAGAAAAACATAAAAAAATCCCGATTGCTCAGGATTAAATTTTTAGAATGGAACATCGCTATCGTCGTCATTGGAATTGATATTGCTTCCAAAAGCTTCGTTAGCTGACGGTAAATTTTTCGTCATAAACGGATTATCATCGTGGTTCATTTTTGACGGTAAATCGTCAAAAGTACTTCCGTATTCTTCCAAGTTATCAAACTTACCAAGGTTACCGATGAATTTCAGTCTGATACTTTCTAACGAACCGTTTCTGTGCTTGGCAATAATAAATTCGGCCTGACCTGCGGTTGGTGTTTGCTCTTCATCATCCCATTCATCAATTTTGTAATATTCAGGACGATAAATAAACGAAACGATATCGGCATCCTGTTCAATCGCGCCCGATTCCCGTAAGTCAGAAAGCAAAGGTCTTTTGCTTGAACCACGTGTTTCAACAGCACGTGATAATTGAGATAAGGCAATTACCGGAATTTCAAGTTCTTTTGCGAGAGCTTTTAAGTTTCTGGAAATAGTTGAGATTTCTTGTTCACGATTACCCATTCCTTTTCCGCTGCTTCCGCCAGCAGTCATCAGTTGAAGATAATCAACAATGATGAGTTTTATCCCGTGTTGCGATGATAAACGACGCGCTTTGGCTCTTAAATCAAAGATGGAAAGCGAAGGGGAATCATCGATATACAAAGGAGCTTTTTCCAAATCTTTTACTTTGGTAGAAAGCTGTTCCCATTCGTGTTTTTCTAACTTTCCGGTTCTTAATTTCTCGGAAGACAAACCGGTTTCAGATGAAATTAAACGCGTAATTAACTGCACAGATGACATCTCTAATGAAAATAATGCAACCGGTTGATTTAAATCAATTGCAATATTTCTGGCCATTGACAATACAAAAGCAGTTTTACCCATACCGGGACGAGCCGCAATAATGATTAAATCAGAAGGCTGCCAACCCGAAGTTATTTTATCAAGCTTATGAAAGCCAGTGGCAATTCCACTCATCCCTTCCTTGTTAGCTATATCTTCAATTCGCTTTTTGGCTTGGATTACCAAACTTTGAGCGGTTTCAGAACTACGTTTAATATTTCCCTGCGTTACTTCGTAGAGTTTTGATTCCGCTTTATCTAATAAATCAAAAACGTCTGTGGTTTCATCATAGGATTCTTCGATGATTTCGGATGAGATTTTTATTAAGCTGCGTTGAATGTATTTCTGTAAAATAATTCTCGAGTGAAATTCGATATGAGCCGAAGATGATATCTTTTGCGTAAGCTGAATCAAGTAAAAATCGCCTCCTGCCAAATCTAATTTGGCGCTTTTTTTCAGCTGAGCCGAAACTGTTAATAAGTCAATAGGCTGAGAATCTGTGAATAACTGAAAAATAGCTTCAAAAATATGCTTGTGTGCTTCCTTGTAAAAAGCATCTGGTTGTAATATATCGATAACCTCATCAACCCCTTTTTTATCAATCATCATCGCACCAAGCACCGCTTCCTCTAGGTCGAGTACTTGTGGTGGGAGCTTTCCTTTTTCTAAGTTTATAATAGTAGTTTTATCTACTTTTATAGGGTTCATATTTCTGAGATTTTCCATGTAGCGAAAGTAATTATTTTGTTGAATTTATTCCTGCAGAGTTATTCAACAGTAATGTTTATAAGTTTCTTTTTTTTGTTAATAACCAAAAAAAAATCCGAAACTATTGGGCTTCGGATTTTAGTATAATTTATAAGAAATTACTCTTTATATTCGCCCATTTTACTGTATTTATCCATCCTTTGCGCTACTAACTCTGCTGTTGATAAATCTTTTAATTCGTTAAACGCTTTCATTATATATTGTTGAACAGTTTTGAAAGCCGTTTCTTTATCATAATGTGCTCCACCGAGTGGTTCCGGGATAACATCATCAACCAATTTCATTTTTTTCATATCAGTTGAAGTCAGTTTCAAAGCGTCAGCTGCTTGTTCTTTGTATTCCCAGCTTTTCCATAAAATTGACGAACATGATTCCGGTGAAATAACAGAATACCAAGTGTTTTCCATCATTAAAACTCTATCTCCCACTCCAATTCCTAAAGCACCACCAGAGGCACCTTCACCAATGATAACACAAATAATAGGCACTTTAAGACGGACCATTTCAAAGATGTTACGGGCAATTGCTTCACCTTGTCCACGTTCTTCAGCTTCTAATCCTGGAAAAGCTCCCGGAGTATCAATTAAAGTAACTACCGGAAGATTGAATTTCTCCGCCATTTTCATCAAACGCAAGGCTTTACGATATCCTTCTGGACTTGCCATACCAAAATTACGCAGCTGACGCATTTTGGTATTAATCCCTTTTTGCTGTCCTATTAGCATGAATGACTGTCCATCTATTTGACCTAAACCACCAATCATGGCTTTATCATCTTTGAAATTTCTATCTCCAAAAAGTTCCAAAAAAGTACCTTTTGTTAAGTTCGTAATATGCTCAAGAGTATACGGTCTGTTGGGATGCCGTGATAATTGTACACGTTGCCAAGCGGTAAGATTTTTGTATATTTTTCTTTTAGTTTCTTCTAATTTTTTTTCAATTTGTTTGCAGGTTGCGGTGACGTCTACATTTGATTCGGCACCAATAATCTGGCATTTGTCGAGTTGCTCTTCTAGTTCTTTTATGGGAAGTTCAAAATCTAAATATTCCATAGGGTTTGTTCAATTTGATTTAATCGGACAGCAAATATAAAATTTTAAATTGTGATAAAAAGCACTTTCTACAGATTATTGCAAACAAATTAATCGTACAAGTACATACTTTTAGTTTCTTTTTTTATAGCTTTTTATTATAGAATTCAGCAAGACTATTAGCAAAATAATGACAGCTCCAATATAAAATTCAAAGCTCATTCTTTCTTTTTCTTTGAAAATTAATACCGCTAAAATGATTCCGTAAATAGGTTCCAAATTAATGGTAAGCATCACCGTATAAGGGCTTAAAAATTTCATTATTGATGTGGAAGCAATAAAAGCATACGCCGTGCAGACAGAACTTAAAATCATTAAATACATAAAATCTTTAGACGAAAGCGAAAAAAAAGCTGGTGTAAAACTATGTGTGAATAGTAGTATGAAAGTAAAGAATACAACGCCACCACTAAGCTCGTAAAAAGAGATTACAGTAGCATCGTGCGATTTTACCAATTTACTATTAATTACGGAAAACAAAGCGGATAAAAAAGCGGATGCTAAAGCAGTCAATATTCCCCAGAAGTAGTTTTTTTCTACATCGAAAATAATGTAAAGTCCAAAAAACACCAATAATCCGAAGAACACTTCATACCAAACAATTTTTTTTTGATATAGAATTGGTTCCAATAATGCAGTAAAAAAAGCTCCGGTAGATAGACAGGCAAGCGTTATCGAAATATTGGAAATTTTGATCGCATGAAAAAAGGTAAACCAATGCAGGGCAATGATTAATCCTAAGAGCAAAAACTGCCATAACGCTTTTTTAGAAACTCGTATTGGCAACTTTTTAAAACCAATGTAAATAGCAATAAATCCAACGGCGAA
>CALQCV020000076.1 GCA_943329165.2 Candidatus Nitrotoga sp. CP45
GATACTGATGTTCCTTCTAATTTCTCCATACGTGGCGAAATGGCTTTTCTGAAACCCGATGCTTCCAAAGCAGATCAGTTTGAAGGGGAACCAACCGTTTATGTTGACGATTTTGAAGGGTCACAAACAACTATTGATATGCGTTCAGCTCAGTCTTGGACCTTGTCCTCTACTCCAAAACGACCAACGAATCCTAATCTTCCTTACTATGATGACTTTGGTTCTAGTGCAGTTGATTTGAGTTATGGATACAAAAGAGCAAAATTAAACTGGTATAGCATTGATCCGACACTTTATGTACAAACACCAGGAGACATTGGTCAAGACGGAATTTCAGCCAATAATACAAGAAGGATTTTTAGCCGTGAATTATATCCCAACACCGACATTCAGGTTGGACAATCTCAGGTAATTAATACGTTAGATTTAACTTATTATCCTCAAGAAAGAGGTCCCTATAACTATAATCAGCAAGCGCTCCCATCGGGATTTAATAGTACTGATGCAAAGAATAATTATGGTGGAATTATGCGTGCCATAAACTCTACAAACTTTGAGCAAAGTAATGTAGAATACATTCAGTTTTGGGTTTTAGATCCTTATTTTGATCCGGGAAATCCGACAGCTGTCGCCAACCCCTCAAACACAGGCCAAATTTATTTTAATCTTGGAGAAATATCAGAAGACGTTTTAAAAGATGAACGTAAACAATATGAAAATGGATTGCCATCTAATAGTGCTTCACAATCGGCAACCAACACTACAGTTTGGGGTAAAGTTCCTGCATCCCAGTCACTTATCTATGCTTTTGATGTTGATGGAGCCAATAGAGCAGCACAGGATGTAGGTTTTGATGGTATCAGTAATGCTGCTGAACAAAGCCGTCGTCTTGAATTTGGAGACTATGCAGATCTTGCTGACCCGGCTGGAGATGATTATCAATATTTTTTAAGTGCAACAGGCTCAACCATTTTTGACCGTTATAAAAATTATAATGGAGTGGAAGGCAACTCTCCCGTTGGAGTTTCAGATAATAACAGAGGATCAACAACGATTCCGGATGTTGAAGATATAAATCGTGACAACACGATGAATACGGCAAATGCCTATTATGAGTACAAAATTGATATGCAACCTAACATGGTTGTTGGATCCAATTTTATTACAGATATTGTTCCAACTACGCTTCAAGCGTCAGATATTCCAAATCAAAATCCAACACAAGCAAGATGGATTCAATTTAAAATTCCGGTAACGCAGCCAACTTCTGTTGTTGGGAGTATTTCTGATTTTCGTTCTATCCGTTTCATGAGAATGTTTATGACGGGCTTTGACAAACCAATTACAGTTCGTTTTGGGGCTTTAGATTTAGTTCGTGGCGAATGGAGACGTTATGCTAATTCATTCCAAACAATAGACACTGATCCAACGGATGATAATACCAATTTTGATGTGTTGTCAGTTAATATTCAAGAAAACTCACAGCGAGTTCCTATTCCTTATGTAACGCCTCCGGGAGTTGTTAGAGAGCAACTTCAAAACGGGCAACAAGTCATTAATCAAAATGAGCAATCACTTTCGTTAAGAGTAAATGGGACACCTGCAGGGACAGGAGGATTAGAAGTTGCCGACTCAAGAGCGGTGTTTAAAAATGTTGAAGTTGATATGCGTCAATACAATAAGATGAAAATGTTTTTACATGCCGAAGCATTACCAACAGACTCAACACCTCTTCAGGATAACCAAATGAAGGCATTTCTTCGATTTGGGAATGACTTTACCAATAACTTTTACCAAGTTGAAATTCCGCTTAAAGTAACACCAGCGGGAGCTAGAGATGCGGATGATATTTGGCCCGATGTCAATGAGATTAATTTAAATATGTCATTGTTAACCCAAATGAAAGTTAAATCTTTAGGTCTCGATTTAACGATATTCCCTGATGGCGTTTATTATCCTGATGATGACGTTTCACTGCCAGATGGCGATGGTGATCCAAACTTGCGTCTGGGAATAAAAGGATCTCCAAATTTTGGTTTGGTAAGAACCTTAATGGTTGGTATCAAAAATAATCATACTGATCCTATTCGTGGTGAGGTTTGGTTTAACGAATTGCGTCTTGCCGATTTGAATAACAAAGGCGGAAAGGCAGCTGTATTAAATATGGACACAAACTTAGCCGATTTTGCTACAGTTTCTGCTACAGGAAGAATGAGTACCATTGGTTTTGGAGCTTTAGAGGAAGCGCCACAGGAAAGAAGCAGAGAAGATATGCAGCAGTATAATATTGTTACTAATCTTAGTTTAGGAAAATTATTACCAAAAAAATGGGGAATTAATTTACCGTTCAATTATGCTGTTGGAGAAGAATTAATTACACCAGAATATGATCCGTTCAATCAAGATATTCGTTTGCAACAATTGATTGACAACACAACGGATCCTGCGCAGAGAGAAAATATGAGAAACCGAGCAATCGATTTTACAAAAAGAAAAAGCATCAACTTTATTGGAGTTAAGAAAGATAGAGGAGCGGAACAAAAACAGCACATCTATGACCCTGAAAATGTAACCCTTTCCTATTCCTATAATCAAGTTGAAAAGCACAATTACGAAATTGAAAATTATATCGACCAGCAGGTAAATACTAGTGTTGATTATACGTATACGTTCAAAAATAAAGCATTAGAACCGTTTAAGAATAGTAAGTTCTTTAAGAAAAGTTCGTACTGGAAAATGCTTAGTGATTTCAATTTCAATTATCTGCCGGCAAGCATTTCGTTTAGCAGTAATATCATCAGACAATATAACAAACAGCAGTTTAGACAAGTTGATGTTGCCGGAATTGCTTTAGATCCGTTGTACAGAAGAAATTATATGTTCAACTATCAATACGGATTTAATTATAACCTCACAAAAGCATTAAAAATAAACTTTACTGCTGCATCCCAAAATATCGTTCGCACTTATATGGATGAAAATAACGTTCCAGATAATAGCAATACCATTTGGACAGATTTTTGGAATATAGGAACGCCAAATCAGCATAACCAACAAATTGTTATGAACTATGAATTGCCAATCAACAAAATTCCAGTATTGGCTTTTGTAAAAACGACCTATTCATATACAGGGGATTATAGTTGGCAAAGAGCTTCATTAGCTATGAATTCAGTTGATGGATATGATTTAGGAAACACCATTCAAAATTCCGGTTCACATCGTTTGAACACAGCATTCGCCATGGAAACTTTTTATAAATATATTGGTTTGGGTAAAAAAGCGGCTGCGCCAGCCCCGAAACCAGCTGCACTGCCAAAACCAGGAGAAAAAATAACCAGCGTCAAAGCGCAACCTGCCAAAACAACTAATGTGTTTTTAGACGGATTGAAAGGCGTTTTAACAAGTGTAAAAAATATTCAGATTAACTACACTCAAAACGAAGGAACAGTACTTCCTGGATTCTTGCCGGGATTAGGTTTCTTTGGTTCGGCAAAACCTACACTAGGTTTTGTTTTTGGAGGACAAGATGATGTTCGTTATGAAGCTGCAAAAAGAGGTTGGTTGACAAGCTACCCTGAATTCAATCAAAACTATACGCAAGTCGTGACCAAAACATTAAATCTTACGGCTAATGTTGATTTATTTCCTGACTTTAAAATTGATTTAAGCGCAGACAGAACTTACGCTGATAACTATTCGGAACAATTCAACACTACAGAACTTCCGGATGCAAATGGTGATTATTACAACTCTCAATCGCCATACAATTTTGGAAACTTCTCTATTTCTGCAGTGATGCTAAAAACTTCCTTTAAGGCAAGTGACGAAAATTACTCATCCTCTTTTCAGGATTATAGAGATAACAGAATTATTATTGCTAACAGATTAGCAACACAATATTATGGCGGGCCAAATTTCCCAACATATGGAGACGGAGCGAATCCTGTTCCGCTACCAGCAGATCCGAATTACAATTTTTACACGAATAACTTTGGGTACCCAATTGGTTTCGGAAAAAATAACCAAGCCGTTTTGATTCCGTCTTTCTTGTCAGCTTATACAGGTTTGTATACTACAGGTGCTGGTGATACCGCCAAAGATATTTCTCTCGGTGCTTTCAGAAACTTCCCAATTCCAAACTGGACAATTAAGTACAGCGGATTGATGCGTTATAAATTCTTTAAAGAAAAGTTTAAACGTTTCTCTATTCAACATGCTTATAGAGCTTCGTACACGATAAATTCTTTCCGCTCCAATCTTGATTATGACCCAAGTTCTTCAGTACAGCAGGATAATGGTAATATTGGTAATTTCTTTAACAAAACAATTATTGCTAATATCAATTTAGTAGAGCAATTCAATCCGTTAATCCGTATCGATTTTGAAATGAAAAATGCGTTCAAAATTTTGGCGGAAATTAAAAAAGACAGAAGTTTATCAATGAGTTTTGACAACAATTTATTGACAGAAGTTCAAGGTAAAGAATACATTGTTGGTTTTGGATATCGCTTTAAAGACGTCATTTTCTCTTCGCAATTAGCGGATAATCCAACCGGAATTATAAAGAGTGATATCAATTTAAAAGTTGATTTCTCCTATAGAAATAATAAAACAATTGTGCGTTATTTAGATTATGATAACAACCAATTAGGCGGTGGACAAAATATTTGGTCAGCAAAATTAACAGCCGATTATTCGTTTAGTAAAAACTTGACGGCGATTTTCTTCTATGACCACTCTTTCTCAAAACCAGTGATTTCTACTTCATTCCCATTAACGAACATTAGAGCTGGTTTTACCATGCGATATAATTTTGGAAACTAACCCCTATTTTTCAATAAAAATTACAATATCAAATGGTATCTTTACGGTCTAAATTTAATATAAAATGAATATACCGAGCAATTTAAAGTATACTAAAGACCACGAATGGGTTTTAATTGATGGCGATTTTGCAACTGTTGGCATCACCGATTTTGCACAAAAAGAATTGGGCGACATTGTTTATGTTGAAGTAGAAACTTTAGACCAAACACTGAACAAGGACGAAGTTTTTGGAACCGTTGAAGCGGTCAAAACCGTGTCCGATTTATTCTTACCATTGTCAGGAGAAATCATCGAATTCAATGACGAATTGGAAAGTAATCCAGAAGATGTGAATTCAGATCCTTATGGAAAAGGATGGATGGTGAAAATCAAAATTTCGAACGCCGCTGAAGTAGAAGAATTACTTTCGAGTGATGCATACAAACAACTCATTGGTGCTTAAAAAAGCAACGTTCAGTTTAGCTGTTGGTTGGACACTGTTAATTGCGGTTTTATGTTTAGTTAAGTTCACCGATTTGCCTTCCATTGGAGTTTCAGGAGCTGACAAATATGTTCACTTTACGCTTCATTTTGTCTTTACAATGCTTTGGGGATATTATCTTTGGCTGAAGCTAAATGAAATAGCACTAACAAAAATAATATTCGTTGTTACAAGCTCACTTTGCTACGGAATACTTATTGAGATTTTGCAGGAAACACTTACCACAACAAGACGTGCTGATATATTTGATGTAGTGGCAAATTTTAGCGGAGCATTAGTAGCCTTACTTTTATTTATATTAATTAAAAGACTGAAAACTGAAAACAAATAGATAATAAAGATTGTCCCTTCTCGTTATCCTGCGAGACGGGATTTTTTTTACTTTTATCGCATAAATACCAAATCCTATTTTGAATCGATATATTTAAAGAAATGAAGAAAATATTACCGTTTTTAGTACTGCTTATTCTAACGAGCACAATTACTGCTCAGGTTACCCAAAAAGCGTCTGAAAAATTCCCTGTTTTTCCAACTTGTGAAAGCTTACAGTACCAAGCGTTAGAATCTTGTTTTTACAATCAAGTGCAGGATTTTGTGTACTCCAATTTTAAAGTGCCTGAAAATTTGAAACAGAATAATTTCAAAGGAAATGTCATTGTGCTTTTTGAAGTGAATGATCAGGGTAATTTTAAAGTGCAATATGTTGATGCTATCGATGAAGCATTAGTCGCCGAAAGCAAAAGTGTTTTTGCAAAAATGCCAAAGATTTCTCCGGCAACATATAACGGAAATCCAACGTATGCCAAATACACTATCAAAATAGCGATTCCTTTGCAAAGTGCAGCCGACTTACAAGCGCAAAAAGAAGCGGATGCTTTGGCCGAAAAAAACTCAAATCTTTACAAACCCAATAACAAACAGCTAACAGAATTAGATAGCATAAAATATAAAAAATTTGACAATCCACAATTTGAAAGTCATATCAATATTCCGTTTTCACACAGTTACTATTCACAGTTTGATACTGCAATGAATCAGGTTGGTGCTAATAATCATACAGGCTCAAAACCTTTTTCTTATGCAGAAGTTTCTAAATATTATAACGTAAAGGAAGAAAATAAAAAGTTGTTGAAAGGGGCGACAGCATGGTTTGGCAGAAAACTTTGGAACGAAAATTTAGTCGAAATTCAAGGCGAGGATTATTGGTTTACACTGAATCCAATTTTAGATATCCAAGTTGGGAAAAGCGATCCAAGCGTAGCTTCGTATACTTTCATAAACACCAGAGGAATTCAATTTAATGGTGGTTTGGGAAAGGAATTAAATTTCACCACAACCATTTACGAAAGTCAAGGGCGATTTGCGGATTATTTCAATAGTTACGCAGTATCGATAAAACCTGATGGTGGAAATCCGGCAATCATTCCCGGAATTGGAATTGCAAAAGAATTTAAATCGGATGCCTATGATTTTCCCATGGCTGAAGCTAATTTATCGTATACGCCGAGTAAATTCATCAATTTGAATTTGGGTTATGGTAAGAATTTTATTGGCGATGGCTATCGTTCTTTATTGTTGGGTGATGGCACGAGTCCTTATCCTTATTTTAAATTAAATACTAGTTTTTGGAAAATAAAGTACACAAATATCTACACTTGGCTTAAAGATGTTCGTCCCGAAGTTACCGAAGATCGAACCTATGCGACTAAGTTTGCTGCCAGTCATTATTTGAGTCTAAATATCACCAATCGTTGGAATATTGGTTTATTTGAGTCGGTGATTTGGACCAATAAAAATAATCGTGGTTTTGACATGAGTTTCGTAAACCCAATTATATTTTATCGTACGGTTGAATTTACTTCTTCGGCACGAAGCGGAAATGCATTGTTAGGTTTGACAACCAAAGTAAAATGGAACAATCAAATCAATTTTTACGGACAGTTTTTGTTAGATGAATTTTCACTAGATGCAGTAAAAGATGGTAATAAGAGCTGGAAAAATAAATTTGGATATCAATTAGGAGCCAAATATTACAATGCATTCAATATCAAAAATTTATTGTTGCAGGTAGAATACAATCATGTGCGACCTTATGTGTATTCACATAGCGAAGCTATTACCAATTATGGTCACAACAACCAAAGTTTAGGACATCAATGGGGTGGAAATTTTAAAGAATTTATTGCTATTGCTCGTTATCATAAGGGAAGGTATTTTGCTGACGCTAAAGTTACGTTTGGTGAACGCGGATTGGATTTTAATAATGGTACTGACAATTTTAATTATGGAAGCAATATCTATTTGAGCTATAACGATAGCAGACCAAACGATACAGGCGTAAACATTGGACAAGGAAACAAAACCAATCTTTTTATTACTGATTTACAAGCTGGTTATTTAGTTAATCCAGCTACTAATATGAAACTGTTTGGTAGTTTCATTTACAGAAACTTTTCACCTGCAAGCGAAACTACTTTTGCATCGAAAGAAAGAACCACGTGGTTTTCTATCGGGTTGCGTTGTGATATCTTTAATTGGTATTTTGATTATTAGGATGTATTTTAAAAATTATAAGATTACCTGTTAGGTATATTATTGACTAGTTAGGGTCGAAATATTTGAAGTTGAAAATTTAAAATTGATGTTCCTTTTTGCGGATTAGCAAAAGTGAGCATAATGTGATTATGGCAGCAACAGATAAATAATACCCAACAAAGTGAATTCCGTAATTTTTGGCAATCCAAATGGCAATCATAGGAGCAAAAGCAGCACCTATTATTCCGGCAAAATTGAAGGTAAGCGAAGCGCCTGAATAGCGAACTTCTGTTGGAAA
>CALQCV020000077.1 GCA_943329165.2 Candidatus Nitrotoga sp. CP45
ACCAATGCGGAAATCCAATAATTCCACTCTAGATGTTTTAGCTACCTTTTTAGAATATGCTTCCTACCAAGATTTTGTAAAGAAAAAAAATGAATATGAAAAATGGTATGCAGATGCCAAGTTGCAAAACCTAAAGTTTAAAAAAAATCTTACTAGAGATGATTTTCAGTTTATTAGTGAGTTAATAGAAAAATCAGAATCTAATACCGTTTTTATTTCACTATTTGAATATGCCTTTTATAATGAAAAATGGGACTATTGTAATGCATTGTTCGATGAAAACAACATTAGTAGTTTTAAAAATAAGCTTCCAATAAATCATTTTCAAACGAATATAGCCTATATCCTTTTTATATTTTTATATGGAATTTCTAAAGAAAGCTTTGTAACTAGCATAGAGAAATTGATAGCAAACAAAAACTTTAGAGAAAACGTAATCTATATTTATATAGATATCATGGGATTGAATAAAAGGTATGGTATCATTCTTGAAAAAATAGAAAAAGTATCCTTAAGCAGCGATGAACAATTGTTTTTGAAACTTTCAAGTGGATTGAAGCTCTATCTTAATAAGAGTAAAAAATTACCTAAAATCAATAACCCTACAATTAACGAATTAGAATTATTACCAGAGGTACTTGTTGGAAGATTTTATGGCTACCAAATGTTATGTGCGGTACAAAATCAAAACAAAGACAAAGAAGAAATTGTTTGGAACGATTTCTTATCTTTCATTAAAAAAGAGACGCATATTCGTCAATATTTTCATGAATTTGTTCACGCATTACTACTCTTAAAGAGAATACAAAAATTAAACTACTTACTAGATAATTATTTTGAAGAAATTATAGATCAATTGCACATGCATTCCTACTTGGATTTGTTTATATACAATCTTATTGATGTGATGGTTAGTTATACAAATAAAGATTTAAAAAGAGCCCATCATATCTTTAAAAATTTAGATACAACGATTTCTAAATATGGAGCAGCTTACAATGATTACTATTTGATTTATTATACAATTACCGGGTATCACTTAGCCACAAATTATAAAGGAAAACAATTATTTAAAGAAGAATATCTAAAACATGTTGCCTTAGCTAAATTTAAAGTGTTTGATGAATTATATTTAGAAACTTATTTTGGATAATCTTATTCAGCAAGCGAATGCTAAATATGATTTGGAGTTGGAGAAATAGAAATAAAAAAGCAGCTCATTGCTGAGCTGCTGTAAATACAAACTTAACTTACTCTAATTTTCTTTAATTAACTTAACACTTTGTGTCCCTTTAGGAGAGGAAAAAACAAGCAAATAATTTCCCGATAAAAACTCTCCTATAGCAACGTTTTGATTATGGTCTCCAGCACCTTGCATCTCATTAGAACGAATAGTTTTCATTACTCGTCCCATCATATCAACTATCGAGATAGAAATTACTGCGTCTTCTTGTAACGTATAACTAAAAGTAGCTTCAGACTCAATAGGATTGGGATATACAAGGATTTTATTTTCAGTAACCGCAAAATCAAGTGTTCCTAAGGCTATATCAGTATATCGAATTAAGGCACCGATATATTTTGAACCTGTAAAGGTATAACCGCCTTCTAACAATCTTCCGTTTTGAGTCCAAAGTAATTTATTAATCACATGATTATAGTTAGTATAAATAGAAGTTGTTAATGTGCCATTAGCTCCAAAACCTGTATCTAAAGTTCCATTCGTGGAAAAACGAAGTATTCCCCCATTGGCAGAGCATAAAATCTTACCGTCGGGTTGCAAAACCATATCGCCACTTGAATAAGGAATTGTAACAGAGCCGTTAGTTCCAAAAGAAGTGTCATAAGAACCGTCTGAATTAAATTGAGTTACAAGACGCGTATTGCTAATTCTAGCATCAATCAAAAACTTATTATTTTGAGTGCCTTTAATAGTAAAAGGATAATAAACTGTTCCTGTTTGTACGGTTACTTTACCATTGATGCCAAAAGTAGTGTCTAAAGTTCCTGTTGCATTAAACCTAACAATTCCTCCTATCCAATTTCCATTAATATCTATAGAGCAAGCCATCACTATTTTATTGTCTGATTGTATAAAGATATCTGTAGGAAATTCTTCTTCATTTACATCTATAGTATCAAAGCGAGCGGTGGCAATTCCATCAACACCAAACGTTGTATCAATGCTTCCATCATTATTAAGACGGTACAATCCAATATTATAAAGACTATTATTAAAATAATCAAATACAATATAAATTTTTCCGTCTGAACTAGTTACAATATTATCAATAAAATTAACCGCACCACCAGTAGCTGTTGGCGAAAAATCTAAGACACCTGAATTAGCAAATCCGGTATCTAAAGACCCGTCAACAGTAAATCGTTTAATCAAACCATCTAAAGTTGATATTAACATTTTCCCATCAGACTGTTTTGCTAATCTATAGGGATTAACTAAACCCGTATCAACTAAACCAGTATTATCTGCTCCAAATAAAGTATCTATATTTCCATTACTATTATTTCTAGTCAATAATGCAGTATTACCTACACCTTGTTGTTCTGATGTAAGCAGAGCCACTGTTTTTCCATTTGTCTGTTCTATTATTGACACTACTGTATCAGTTCCCTGTAATAGATTGATATTGGTGTCATTTACATACGAACCTGAAGCAGCAAAATTCACTAATCTAATTTTGTAATTTATCGTGTCATAAGAAGTAGCACCAACAATATAACTTCCATCGGGTTTTTGCAATAAAAAACTAGTATAGCTAAAATTACCATCATAGGCAAAACAATAGCAATAGGACGCTGAACCTACGAAGCTAGAGTCATAATTACCATTGGCATCAAGTTGAATAACAGCAGGGGTGCCTGTTCCAGTGCCAGCCAAATAGCTACTGCCCGAAATTGCAATCTTGTCGGAAGCAATTATTTTTACTTCCGATCGATCGATGGCAGAAGATCCGTTATAATATTTTCGGAAACCACCTCTATTAAAATTTACAGTAGTATCTAATGTGCCGTTTGTGTTTATTCTGCGAGCAATTAAATACTCTACACCTGTTGTATCTCTTGATGACCCTACTAAAATCAGTTTACCATCCGATTGAAAATCCATTGAAGTCAAAGCATCATTAGTGCCATAATCAAATGTTAGGACTCCATTTGTGCCAAAAATATCTAAGGTACCTGTACTGGTATATCTTGTAATAAAAAAATCAGAATCAGTTGATGAAATTTCTTTTGAACCACAAATAGTAATCTTCCCATTTGTTGGTGTTATTTTAAGGTTATACCCATATTCACTAGTGCCTGGTAAATTTAAAACTGCTATTCCATCTGTATCGAAACTAGTAGTTAAAGACCCATCAGAATTTAAAGACCCAACAATTAAATCAGTATCAGTACCATTACTATAATTTCCGGTAAAAATGATTTTACCTGAATTGTTTATTGCAACTGCATTTATTTGTAAAGCTGTAAAATTAGTTAAATTGGGACTAATAAAATTAACATCTGTTGACCCATCTGTATTTAATCTATAAATTGCATTCGAGAAAGCAATTATTATTTTGCCATCGGGTTGTATAGCAATAACATTGACAGCACTTGACAAATACCTGAACCCACAAAAATTAAAGGAAGTATCTAAAATTTCTGTAGCTGTAAAACGTGCAATATATCCCGCGCCTGAACCATTCCAAGTCCTTCCAACAACTAAAATTTTACCATCAGCTTGTAAAGTTGCAGCTCTTACAAAATCATTAGAGGCAGCATTAGATAATTGTTCAGTAATAACTATTCCTCCATTAGGCCCAAAGTTAGCATCTAAAGATTGTGAAAAAGAAACTGCAGTTGTAAAAAGCGTAAAATAAAAAAGTAATTTGTTTTTCATTATAGTAAAGTTTAATTTACTACAATGTTACTAATACGCTAACTAATAAAACAGTTCATTTTGGTTCAAGTTACTATATTGGCCTCTGCTGTAATAACCCATTAGGTTCAAAATAAGGTAACACTTTAGCTAAAGGTTTATGCAATAAGCCATCAGGGAAAAGGGCAAATTCATTCTCAAAAATAGCTTTGAGTTGTTCTTGATAATTATTATTCACCTTAGTCATTAAGAAAACATCTCCTAGATTATAAAATACAATTCTGCGCTCAATATAGGTAAGGGTAACATAAACCTCTTTAGCATAGTCTATAAGATAGTGCACATAATCGTCAAACAAGATTGAATTTGCATTTAGTAACTTAAAATAAACTAACTTAAGACTAAGGTAACGCAAACGAGGAAAAATGTAAATGTTATCCATGTCGGTTTCTGAAAGCAGGGGCAAATCATAAAGAGTTTTACTTATTACCCATGCTTTATCATAAGCTCCTTTGCTATAATAATTTCTTAACAAGACACAATTTCCAAAGATATAGCTTTGCAAATCAAGCAAACTTTGGTTGGGTTTGTAATTGCTTGTGTATATAGTGAACCCCTCATCATAGTTAGCAATTCTAAAACTAGGGTCTACTCCATATTCAAAAAACGATTCTCTAACAAAAGTATTATTGCCAAAATAGGTAAAAAAGGGCACAGTATCCGAGATCGATAATAAACTATCATAAAGCATTAAGGTGATGCTGTCTTTAGCCTCTTGTTCAACATCCAATATGTTGTCGAATAAGGCTTCTAAAGGCCTATAATTTTCTAATTGAATACATTGATAAAGCAATGATTTTTCAAGATTCGTTTGGGATAAATGACCGTTGGTATATTCAAATTTCTTTTTACTATGTATGGTTCTGCAAAAATCTTCCCAATCGATATAGTCCAAAAACCGAGTAATGATGCTTAGAGTGTTGTAAAAAGGTTTATGTTCTTTATCATAAAGCAATATGCGGTACAACGTACTTTGCGAAATTAGCCCCAAGCCCTCTTTAAAAATTAACTCGCTCAGTTTAGCACAATCTGATTTAGACTTAATACTATACCCTATCTTTTTCATTAGTTGAAGATTCAACTCACGAACCGAAAAAGCATCAAAAGGATATAATTGTTGTGCCATATACTTGAATACAGGTTCCAAAAATAGGGAACAAATTATGAAATCCTATTTTTTAGTTTGAAATTATAGTTGCTGATAAAGATTTTTGAAAAGTTGAAACTATCAAAGTTGAAACAAATTGAACTAAAATAAAGTATTGAAAATCTAGAATTAACAATTTATATTTATATGTTTGACGCATTAAAATTAAACTCATAGTGAGCATATTTTAATATCTAATTCTAATTAATAAACCTTAAACCAATTTCATGAAAAAAATTTTAATCATTACAATTTTAGCAATTTCAATCTTAGGATGTAGTTCAGATTCAAACAGTTCAAACAATAATTTATTTTTAAATATAAATATAGGTGGAACAAATTATTCAAGTGAAGGTATGTTTTCTACTGGTTATGGCGGAGAAGAAAACTGTCTAAATAATGGTAATTTATTTCTTCAATATGTGGGTCAAGTAGAAAATTCATCTTTTTTTATTGAATGTGAATTTGTTCATTTTGAAAATGTAATAGATTTTGACAATCCACAAAAAAATATTGTAACAAACACAAGATTAACAGATATTAATGACCTGTGGGAGGCCAATTATGGAGAAGATGTTTGTAGTAAAAACAATGATTTTTCTATAATTTATGAAGATAAAGTTTCCAATGAGTTCTTACGCTTAAAACCCAATTCAGCAATGAATCATACCATAACTAATGTAGCGTTTAGTTCAGAAGATGCAACTAGTAAATTTTATATTATTGAAGGTACATTTAGTGCAACATTCTTAAAAGGAAATATTGATGTTCCCGTTAATGGTAACTATAGGATTAAAATAGAAACTCTTAAGTAAAAGACTTATTTTACGGTATTAAATAAAGGGGTTCAATAAATATTGAACCCCTTTATTTATAGATTAATCCTGCAATAATCTCAACACCCAATTCACTCCTTTTTCTTCACAATACCCTTCGAGATTTGAAGCAAGTATATTTTTATTTTCTCCAGTGGCAAATAGTGAGGAAACAGCAAACTCAATAGCTGTTTTTTCATTGCTTTCATTTTGAAACAGGATATTATGAATGCGGAATGGATTGTAAATAATTTTACTTTCAAAATACATCGATTTGCTAATCCAATACAATTGAAGCACGTATAAAGCAATGCTGTGGAATTCTTTCTTTTGGTTCTTAATTAGAGTATCAATACTTTCATTTAGTTCATTATAATTGAACAGTTCTTCTTTAAACCCAAATAGCAACATTGCTTTTAATGATCTAGAAAATAACCATGCTTTTTCGTTCAGCTCCAAACTAGTTGATAAATCTATTAACTCTGCTAGATGAAGTTTCCAGGAATTTTGAAGCACCCCATTATAACCATCTATGAGTATTAAGCATTCTATCCATCTAGAAAGTTCGTGAAAATGGCAATTTTTTTTATCTAATTGTGCTGTTAGATTTTGAAATTCTTTATGGTAGGTTGACAGTCTTTGTTCTTTATGAGCTGTTTGACTCATAACAAAACAATAAACATATAATTTTTTATAGTCATTCGTTACCTTAGGCAAATAATAATTAATTAAAGCATTCGAAAAATAATTTTTTTCATTGTCTTCATCTACATAGCATTCATAAAAAAAGAGATGCCCAATACTACTGTCCGCCAACAATTGAAGTAGTTCTTTTTGCTTTTTACTTTTACGAACATAAGCACCTATTAATTCGGCTGCGGTAAACAAAATGGCTTCGTTTTCGTTTTCTTTTGCTTTTTCTAATACAAGTTGCAAGGCCTCAAAATCTTCATTAGCTAATGCCAATTGCAATACTGCTAAAGAAAAACCATCAGAGGCTTCGGTAAGAAAATAGTTGGGATCAAAAGGAACATTAGTTAGATTGTTACAAAAATCTTCCCAATCGTCATAATTCAAATACCGCGCAACTACATTTAAAGTATCTTTATATGGAGTTCTAAAAGGTTTTACCACGCCATACATCCGTGCTATAGTATGCGGTGAAATAAATAACTTTTCTAAAGCCAATACTTCCGAACACTTCCCGGCATTGGCAATATTCTTTATTTTAAATCCCAATTGGGTTTCCAGTTGGTTGCAAAGTGCATTTAAATAAGGACTTTGTTGGTTCATTTTTTATGTTATGACAGCACAAATATAGTTGTAAACCTTTTTTAAAGCGAAGTTGCAATAACTTGCAATAAAAATTTAAATAGAAGAATAGTATTTTTAGCAAATTTAAATTTAAACATACAGTATCTATGGCAACAGAAATCACAATGACAGGTCACAAAAAAGTTAAAACTATTGTTCATGAATTTTCAGAGAAATTTAATTATTTGTCTTTAGTATTCAAGAAAGCGAACAATCATCCTATTGATATTGAAAAAAATCTATCCGAGGTTAGAGAGAAAAACGGTGGTGAATTATCTATCGTAGGTCATCTAACGGTAGGAAGCTTGGAGAGACGATTTATGGAAAATTTTGGAATTAATATTCAGGTTGTTTGTAAATCAGCTGATGGAAGAATTCACAATACAAAAGGAGATGCAGATACCAGAACATTAGCAGAACAGAATGAAACGGCTAAAGAAGAAGGTTTTGTTTCGTTTGTATAATATCAATGCTAACTAATTCATCAAAAAAACCAAATTTACATTTGGTTTTTTTTAATTTAAAACTAAAATAATATGTTCGATTTTATTTCAAATATTACCGATAAATTCAAAGCTAAAGATTTTCATTTAGCACCAAACAAAAAGATTAGAAGTCTTAAAGCTGATTTTAAAAATAACTTTGGTTTAACTCTACGAGTTTATAAAGGAAAACAATTGGCCGATGAAGAGCTAACTTTAGCTGCATTGAATCAACTAACGAGTAAAGATGTTAAATCATCAAATGAAGATTTAAAAATTAAAGTATCGATGACTATTGATGAATTTGAAAAATTGATTGATGCCCATTTTGGTTTAACAGTTCAAGTTGTCAATGAATATGATACCTATTGCGTAAATAATAAATACACACTTGGCCA
>CALQCV020000078.1 GCA_943329165.2 Candidatus Nitrotoga sp. CP45
ATTTCAGCAGGCTTGGACTATCCTGGAGTTGGCCCAATGCATTCGCATTTATTTCAGACAAAAAGAGCCGAATTTATTGCAATTACAGATGAAGACGCCATGAAAGCCGGCATAGAATTAGCAAAGACAGAAGGTATTATTCCGGCAATTGAAACTTCGCATGCTTTCGCAGTTTTACATCAAAAGAAATTCAAACCAGAAGATATTGTTGTGATTAATTTATCCGGTCGTGGCGATAAAGATTTGAATACGTATATCAATTATTTCAACTTATAAAAATGAATAGAATTCAAAACAAATTATCAGAAAATAAAAAGATTCTATCTATCTATTTTTCAGCAGGTTTTCCTAATTTAAATGATACTAAAAGTTTAGTAGAAAACTTAGCCGAAAACAAAGTTGATATGATTGAAATCGGGCTGCCGTTTAGCGATCCATTAGCCGACGGACCAACCATTCAGGCAAGCTCTACGCAAGCTTTAAAAAACGGAATGACAACTGAAATTCTATTTGACCAAATTAAGGACATTCGAAAAACAGTTGACATTCCGTTAATCATCATGGGATATTTTAATCCACTTTTGCAATTTGGAGTAGAAGCCTTTTTGAAAAAATGCCAAGAAACTGGTATTGACGGCTTAATTATTCCAGATTTGCCTTTAGAAATTTACCTTTCAGAATACAAAAAGCTCTTTGAAAGCTACAGGATTGAAATGATTTTCTTAATTACACCACAAACTTCAGAGGAACGAATTCGATTGATTGACGAAAATTCTAACGCATTTATTTATATGGTGAGCAGTTCTAGTGTAACGGGAAGCAGAGATAGTTTTGACGAAAATCAATTGAAATATTTTGAAAGAATTGCAGCCATGAATTTAAAAAATCCGCAAATAATTGGCTTTGGAATTAGCAACAAAACCACTTTTCAACAAGCTACAAAACACCAAAAAGGAGCTATCATTGGCAGTAGTTTTATTCAGTTTATTGCTAACAATCCTATTTCCAGTATTTCTAATTTTATCCAAAATTTACTTTAGATAATTTTTTATATAGTATTGATAATTAATTTTATAATTAATCGATATAGAATTTATCTATGGCCTTTATTTTATGATTTTAAGTTACAAAACGATACTGAAGTAAACTTTGAAAATAGATAATATTTTGATGCCGCCAAACAAAATTTAGTAGTATTATTTACAGACATTTCCCTTTATTTAGCCGAATTATTCCTCCTAGATATTCGCTTTATTTATTTGGCTGAAAAAGGAAAGAACAAAGTAGATATGAGTAAAGCCATTCACTAATTTACTATTTTACGAGTTATTAACAATTTACATACTTTTTAAAAACAATTACATAACTTTGATTTACAGACGTTTTAATCATCAATTGTTAAATCAAACACTATGGGACTTTTTGGTAAGAATCAAAAGAAAATCATCGAAGAACTTCACAAGAAAAGTGAAAATCATTGCAAGGAAATCAGCAAGGAAATCGATGAGTTGTTAGATGATTTGAAAACAGAATACGATGAAAATCGCGAAGTAGTTCATGAATTCTCAACTTTCGTTGATGAAATAAAAACAAAATTAAGTCCCGAAGACGCTAGAAAACTATTGGCCTTTTCGTCTAAATTAAACAAAGTAAAACGTTGTGCCAAGAAAGGGGTTGAAGCCATGCGAGAATTAGCTCGCGACCAACGAAAAATAACTAGCGAAACCCGAATGGAATACGAAGAATATCTTTATATGAAATAAAAAAAACTTCCAATCGGGAGTTTTTTTTACCTCGTAAAAACCAACGTATTTCCTTTACTTAAATTCGCGTCAAAAGCATAGCCTTCATAATTAAATCCTTTCAGATCGTCGATAGTTTCAGCATTGGTGTCAATGATGTAACGAACCATTAGTCCTCTCGCCTTTTTGGCAAAAAAACTAATCATCTTTAAGTTGCCATCTTTGTAGTCTTTGAATTCGGGAGTAATTACGGGCACTTTCAACGCTTTGGTGTCAACCGCACTAAAATATTCATTACTTGCCAAGTTGATAAATAACTCACCTTTTGCTAGTTCGCTGTTCAGTTCTTCAGTAATTGTTTTTTTCCAAAACTCATATAAATTTTTGTTTTTCCCAATAGGTATAGAAGTTCCCATTTCCAATCGATATGCCTGCATTAAATCAAACGGTTTTAGTAAACCGTATAATCCTGAAAGAATTCGGAGTTTCTCTTGTAATTCCTCTAATTTATCCAACGGCAAAGTATAAGCATCCAATCCTAAATAGACTTCGCCATCAAAAGTATAAATCGCCTGACGCGCATTTTCAGTGGTAAAAGGAGTTTGCCAATCCTGATTACGTTGCCAATTGAGTTCGGCTAATTTTTCTGAAATATCCATAAGTTGAGATAAGGCTTTGGGCTTTTTATTCTTTAAGATTCCCTGAATAGTTGTGGCTTGTTTTAAAAACTGCGGTTCTGAAAAAGTAGTTGTAGGTATTTCTTTTTCAAAATTCAACGATTTGGCTGGCGATATAACGATTTTCATTTGATGTGTATTTGGATTCCAAAAATACAAATTCAATATTGAAAACAATATACAAGAAAATAATAAGTGATCTAAATTTAAATAAAAGATATAGTTATCTATTTTGTTTAGATAGCTAACTATTTTTTTATTTCGTACAAATTCCTATTTTAGTGGCTTAATAAATAAACTTATGAAACTACTAGGAATTGGTTCCAGAATAAATCACGCCGAATATGGCAAAGGCGTGGTAACGAATGTATCGTATAAAGAATATTGGGTGACTTTTATTGATGGTGGATTAGAAACCATAGATCTCGATAGCGAATTTGAAGTAATCGAAGCAGCAGAAAACGAAGTCGATACGATTAGTTTCTATGATGTTGAGCAAAGTTTACTTTCCATCTTAAAAAAATGGAACGGATTGGGAGAACCTGTAGCTATTGGCGATAAATGGAAAGGTGGCAACATGAGATTAGAACCTGGACAAGCCGGTTTGGCGCACAAAGACATACCCATAGATGTCTTTTTTCACAAAATAGTAATGCTTCGTGATCGACTCAGAGTAATGGAGCAAAAAATCAACTCAAGTACTATAGAAGAAATTGAAAAAGTAGAACTCCAACAATACATCACCCGTATTTATGGCAGTTTGACTACATTCAACGTATTGTTCAAATCACAAAGCGATTATTTCGTAGGCGAAAAGTCAAAGTAAACTTTAATCCGAATTTAAAAGAGTTTCTATACTGAATTGTGTACTTTTATAGTTCTAAAAAAATACTCATGAAAAAAATACTGATAGGAATTTTAGTCATTGGATTAATGATATTTGGTTGCAAAAGTTCAAGTACTAAAGAAAAAAGCAAAACGGTTACGATAACTTTTGAATCAAAAAGTGGAAGCAATGTTCATGGAGCAGCTGTATTCAATGAAAAAAATGGAGAAGTTACTTTAACAGCCAATTTTTCAGGATTAAAACCAGGCGAACACGCTATTCACATTCACGAGAAAGCCGATTGTTCTGCTTCAGATGCTACTTCTGCGGGAGGACATTGGAATCCAACTTTTAAAAAACATGGCAGATGGACTGATTACGAACACCACAAAGGCGATATGGATAATTTTTACGCTAATGCAGATGGAAACGCAACTGTTTTATTCAAAACAAACGAATGGTGTATTGGTTGTGGTGATGCAACAAGAGATATTATAGGTAAAGCAGTAATTGTTCATGAAAAAGCAGATGATTATGCTACACAACCCACCGGAAATGCAGGAGCAAGAGTAGCCTGTTCAGCTATCATACAATAATTTTGCTTGGAAAGAAAAAATCTTTTATACTTCAAAAATGTGCAGAAATAGCGCGAATGGTTCTAGAACAATTATCGATGTATTAGAAACATCAAATCGAGATATGCATTCTAAATTTGATTTTTTAACTCGTAAAAAAGATTTAGTTTTGCATCGTAATAGATAGCCTAATGATTAACCCTTCTGCAACTGGTTGGATAGATAAATTTTTTGCAGAGCAAAAAACAGATCAATCCTATAAGAACTTGAATGAAGCTGAATTTTATTCAAGAACAAGAGCTACAGGTTTTATCTTTGGACATATTGTTAGCTTTGATACTCAAAAGTTAATTCCAATTGCAGATAGACTTCCTGAAGAAATATCAAAAATAGGAATGCTCAATACATTATACGAAATGTATTGTTTAACCAAAAATGAAATTGACCCAAATCAATTTATTGCAGAAACTGTTGCTTTCTATAATTTGCTTACACCAAAAGGATATAACACATTGCAGAAAATGCTTCCAAGTAGTTCCGCCTCAAGCAAACTTGAAAAAATTATCCACGATAGGGTTCAAACAAATGAAGATTTGTTTAGCAAAAATTTTTCTCATGTAATCACAAATGCGCTGCTTTTTTTAGATGTTCTGGCATTCAAAAAATATCTTGAAAAAGGTTCGCTTCCTGAAAAATATTTTAATAAGATTGAAGACATTGTTATTAGTATTATTTCACTTTCGTTGAAATCTAAAACTGGCATTTCGGTTCATGATAATTTGTTATTGAAACTTTTCGAATCGTCTGTGCGCTATAATAAGTTTTCGATTGCCAAAATTACAACAATAGATGACTTGGATTTAAGTTATCTAAGCAATGATTTAGAAAAATTCTATATGGTTGATTTGGCTGGAATTAGTTTATGGAGCGATGAAAAAGTAGAGAATGAAGAGCGCTATTTTTTGTATAAACTTGGTGAAAAACTAGCGGTTGCAGAATCTTTTATTACGGAAAGTATCGATTTTATTAATAATTTCATCGTAAAATACAAAAAGGAAATCCCTTATTTCAACAATTCTAATCCGGTAAAAAACTTTTATGACCACACTACAGAAAGTGTTCAAATCTTAATCAACAGAAACAAAAAAAGATTGGTCAAAGAATTGTCACAAAGCAAAGAACTGATGCAACTGTTAGCAAAATCAACTCATAAGGAATTGGATAAAGATGAAAAGAAAAAAATCAAGGTCCAGCTGCTTGATATTTGTAAAACGGTCCCATCATTGACTATTTTTCTTCTACCTGGCGGAAGTTTGCTATTGCCAATTCTGATAAAATTCATTCCACAGTTATTACCATCAGCTTTTAATGAGAACGACGAAAGAGATCCAACTCCATAGAACATGTAATAAAAAAATCGCCCAAAGGCGAAGTTGTTTTTAAAACTTTAACCGATAAACTTCATCCAAATCTTTATTGGAACTAATGTTCACTTTTAAATCGGTTACGTATCCTGAATTCAAACCATAAACCCAACCATGTAAAGTAAGCTCCTGCCCGCTTCTCCACGCTGACTGAACTATAGATGTTTTGGATAAATCAAAAACCTGCTCTTTTGCATTAATTTCTACAAAAGCATTAAAACGATCATCTTCATTGATAATAGAATCTAGATATTGGTCATGCAAACGGTACACGTCTTTGATGTGTCGAATCCAGTTGTCTATAATTCCGATAGAATCATTTCCCATAGCTGCTTTTACGCCACCACAACCATAATGTCCACAAACAATTACGTGCTTTACTTTTAAAACATTTACAGCATAATCCAAAACACTTAACATATTCATATCAGAATGAACAACCATATTAGCAATGTTTCTGTGTACAAAAACTTCTCCTGGCTTGGCACCTATAATCTCGTTCGCAGGAACACGACTGTCAGAACAACCAATCCATAACACTGGTGGCGTTTGACCTTTGGCTAAATCTTTGAAATAATTTGGGTCTTTTTCTAAAGTTCTTTCAACCCATTCTTTATTGTTCTCTAGTATTTTTTTGTAAAAGTCGCTCATTGAAAATTATTTAGTTTCTCTTCCCTTTGTTGGTATATAATTCAAATATATAAAATATAAAAACCATTAACCACATTTTTTACTAGCATGTGATTAATGGCAATAACTAACCAAGTTAATTTTTATTTTTATTCAGCTAGAGTGAAATTTGGATTTAATGGATCATTTATAAATTCAACATCATTATAAAAATTTACTTCACCTGTTTCAATATTATGCATAGCGCCAACAATTCCTATTTCACCTTTTGAAATCATTTGCTCAAGTACATAACTACGCTCAATAATATTTTTCACACTTCGTTTCACATTAATTTCTGCGACGTTTTCAACAAAAGTAGTATTACTGGCATTTCGTTCTTCCTTGGTTTCTATCTCTTGATAAACTGCTGGTTGAATCTTAGATAACAATTCTGTTAAATTCCCCATTTCTACATGATCACATGCTCCTTTTATCGCACCGCATTTACTGTGTCCAAGCACTATAATTAATCTTGAGCCGGCTACTTTACAGGCAAATTCCATACTGCCTAAAATATCCGTATTAACAATATTTCCTGCAATTCTAACAGAAAAAATATCTCCTAGTCCTTGATCAAAAATTAATTCAGCCGATGTTCTACTGTCTATACAACTCAAAATTATAGCAAATGGCCACTGTCCATCTCGAGTATCATTAACTTGCTCCAGTAAATTTCTGTGTGCTTTTAAGTTGTTTATAAATCTAGTATTTCCTTCTTTTAATATTTCTAAAGCTTTTCTCGGGGTAATAGAAGCTTGCATTTCTTTATTTAAAGTTTTCATATTTTTAATTTTTTAATCATTAAATTTTTCGTCTATAATTTCTCTCTTCACGGTTTTCCTTTTCATAACATCATAATAATGTTCAATGCTAACCTTATTTGGAGTTTCAACACTGTTCTCAAGCTGATACTCGTTTTTGAAACCTTTTAGCTTTACTTTAATATTTTCATCTTTGGCTCTGGTAGTTTTAAACTCCCGAATTAAATCCAAAATATCATGAGCAATATAAACCGTATCTTCCGCATTGATAATCACTTTGGAGTTCTCAGGAATAGCCATCAGCGTTGATTTAATAGCTGCTTTATTCAAAAATGAAACTTCCTGAGCTAAATCAATATGAATGACATCGCCGTCGGCATATTCTTCTTTTCTGAAGTTGTAAGCACGTTTTAGATTTCCTTTCAAAACAAAAATGATACTGATTACGATTCCTAATGCGACACCTTTTAACAGATCGGTAAAGACAACACCTAAAAAAGTGGCAATAAATGGTACAAACTGATATTTTCCTCTTTTCCAAAAATGTATAATTACTTTAGGATTAGCCAATTTGTATCCCACCAACAGTAAAACGGCTGCTAATGTTGCTAATGGAATTTTGTTAAGAATAACAGGAATTGCTAGAACACTAATTAATAATAGTAGTCCGTGAATAATGGCTGACATTTTAGATTTTGCTCCAGCTGCATTGTTTGCTGAAGTTCTTACAACAACCGAAGTCATTGGCAATCCACCTATAAAACCACTTACTATATTTCCAATTCCTTGCGCCTTTAATTCCACATTGGTATCGGTGTAACGCTTTTGAGCATCCATTCTGTCAGCAGCTTCAATACATAAAAGTGTCTCAATTGAAGCCACAACAGCAATAGTAATCCCAACAATCCAAACTTTAGAATTAGATAGTGCTGAAAAATCAGGAGTTATAATAATATTTTTAAATTCTACCAGTGAAGTTGGTACTGGCAAAGTAACCAAATGTTCTTTTAGAATAGCTAAATTACTGCTGGATTGAATAAAAAACTCATTTAAAACTATACTTACTATTACGGCGACTAATGCTGGTGGAATCAATTTTATCTTTTTTAAGAATTCCACTTTATTCCATAAAATCAATATGGCTAATGAAACAAGTGTAATTAAAATTGAGCCCAATTGAATATGGTTAAATACTTGAAATAATTCTGAAAAAGTATTCTGACCGTCACTTTGAAAAAAAGCTTCGTCACCAACAAAATCGGGATCATACCCAAAAGCATGCGGAATTTGCTTTAAAATTATAATGACTCCAATTCCTGCTAACATTCCTTCAATAACA
>CALQCV020000079.1 GCA_943329165.2 Candidatus Nitrotoga sp. CP45
ACAAAAGTTTTCCAACCGTATTTACTTTCGGCATCTTTCAACGTTTGACGAATACCCGAATTTGCCGAAACGCCACCACCAATTGCAATCTGAGTAATTCCAGTTTCGGCTACAGCCAATTTCAATTTATCCATTAGAATTTCGATAATCGTATGCTGTACAGAAGCACAAATATCGGCCTTGTTTTCTTCGATGAAGCTTGGATTCTCCAATACATTTTTCTGAACAAAATAGAGTATCTGGGTTTTTAGACCAGAGAAACTAAAGTTCAAGCCCGAAATTTTTGGTTTGGTAAACGTATATTTTTTTGGATTTCCTGCTGCCGCAAATTTGTCGATTAATGGTCCGCCAGGATAAGGAAAACCTAAAATTTTGGCAGTTTTGTCAAAGGCCTCACCAACCGCATCATCTGTAGTTTCACCTATGATTTTCATATTAAAAAAGTCATTGACTTTCACAATTTGTGTATGTCCACCCGAAATGGTTAATGCCAAAAAAGGAAATGTGGGTTTGTCAAATCCTTCTTCATCAATATAATGCGCAAGAATGTGAGCGTGCATATGATTCACAGCAATCAGCGGAATATTTAATGCCATTGCCAAAGATTTTGCAAAAGAAGAGCCCACTAAAAGCGAACCCATCAAACCCGGCCCTTGAGTAAATGCGATAGCTGACAACTGATTTTTATTGATGTTGGCTTTCTTCAAAGCCACGTCAATTACCGGAACTATATTCTGTTGATGTGCTCTCGAAGCCAGTTCAGGAACAACACCGCCATATTCTTCATGTATGCTTTGTCGGGCAACAACATTCGAAAGCACTTTGTCATTTCTTAAAACTGCAGCAGCAGTATCGTCACACGAACTTTCAATTGCCAGTATAAAAACTTCTTCAGGATGCATAAAAGGCGCAATTTTTGGTTTATATTTGACAGTCGATCTGAGAAAATCAAATGTAAATTTTTTTACAAAGGTAATTTTCTTTCCCAAGTCAAAAGAATAATTGGAAAAAATTAAAACAAATAACGGTTTTAAAAAAATTCGAAAGATATTTTTCCGCATTATTATTGCGTTGGTTTTACTATTGTTACTTATCAGCATTTCGCTTTCATTGCCTTTTGTTCAAACCAAAATTGCTCATTATGCAACAGACGAACTCAACAAAGATTACGGTACAAACATCAATATTGACCAAGTTGCCATCACTTTTTTTGGAGGAGTAAAACTAAAAAGTGTTCTTATTTTAGATCATCATAAGGATACGTTGATTTACGCTAGCCGAATTAAAACAAGCATTTTAGATTTCAAAAAATTAGTTGACGGAAAACTTATTTTTGGAGACCTAAGGTTGGATGATTTTTACCTTCAAATAAAGACTTACAAAAAGGAAAAAGAAACGAATTTGGATTTATTCATTGCTGCTTTTGATGATGGAAAAAAAAGTAGTGGAAAGTTCCTGATGAGGACAAATAATATTTACTTGGCCAAAAGCCGTTTTGCAATGCTGGACGAAAACAGGCCAAATCCAAAAGACGTTGATTTTACCAAACTTAATGCTCATTTAAAGGATTTTAGAATCACTGGTCCCGATGTTATGACCATAATAAATTCTATGACATTCCATGATCATCGCGGCGTTCAGGTTGATAATTTAACAGGTGATTTTGTTTACACTAAGAAAAGTATTGTTGTAAATCATTTAGAAGTAACTACCAAGGAATCCTTTTTAGTGGGACGCGTTGTTTTAAGTTATAACAGAGATTATAATGATTTTAGCGACTTTAATAACAAAGTAAAATTTGATGTAAAATTGGATAGCGCTACCTTGGCAACAAACGATATCCGTCATTTTTATAAAGAATTGGATAAAAATCAGAAGTTCTCCCTGAAGTCAAAGATCAAAGGGACACTTAATGATTTTTATATTACCAATATGGATTTAAAGGATTATAAGTTTTCTACCATCAAGGGCGATGTCAATTTCAAAAATCTCTTTCCACGTGCTCCAGGTAAGTTTTATATGAAAGGAGATTTCAAGAGAATAACATCTAATTATACTGATTTGACAAAGCTGTTACCGAATATTCTGGGAAAAAAATTACCTACTTCTATACAAAAGCTTGGTCAATTTAACTTTGTAGGGGAAATGGAAGTTACGCAGCAATATATCAACGCCGATTTTGTTATGAATACCGCATTGGGTATAATTGAATCCGATTTGCATATGTCTGACATCAATAACATTGACAATGCAAAATACAATGGAACTATCATTTTAGACAACTTTGATGTCGGTGACTTAATCAATGATAAAACCATCGGAAAAGTAAGTATGAATCTCGATGTTTATGGTAAAGGATTTACTCAAAAATATATAAACACTTCTTTTGCCGGTGATGTTTTTCAGTTAAAATATAACGGTTATAATTATACTAAAATTATTGTTGATGGTAGTTTTAAACAGCCAATATTTAAAGGAAAGTTTTATGTAAATGATCCAAATTTGTTTATGGATTTCAACGGAATTCTAGACTTATCCAAAAAAGATAATACCTATGATTTCCAAACTAAAATTGATTATGCCAACTTAGCAAAACTCAATTTCATCAAAGATTCCATCTCCGTTTTTAAGGGCGATATTGTGGTAAAAGCATCAGGCAATTCTATTGATAATTTGCAAGGTAATCTTGCTCTTACCAATGCGTCTTATCAAAACAAAAAAGACACCTATTTTATTAATTATTTGGGTGTTAATTCAAGTTTTGATTCCAGCGGTGAAAGAGCGATTACAATCAATTCTCCCGATGCTGTTGAAGGTTCAGTAGTTGGTAAATACAAGTTCAATCAATTGCAGAAAATGACCGAAAATTCTTTGGGAAGCTTTTACTCCAATTACAAGCCCAATAAAGTGTTACCCAATCAATATTTGAAATTTGATTTTGATATAAACAGTAAGCTAATAGAAATCTTTAATCCTGATATTTCTTTGGCAAAAAACACTAAATTAAAAGGAAATATCAGTTCCGAAAGCAAGAATTTTAAACTCGATTTCAGTTCGCCAAAAGTGGTTGCTTATGAAAATACTTTTGATAATATTTTAGTTCAAGTAGATAACAGAAACCCTTTGTATAATGCCTATGTTCAGTTAGATTCCATAAAAACAAAACAGTACAAGATTCGGGATTTTAGCATGATTAATACATTTTCAAATGATACGTTACATTTCAGAACCGAATTTAAAGGTGGTAAAAGTGGTAATGATTTTTACAATTTGAATTTTTATCACACCATAAATAATGACAATAAAAATGTAGTTGGTTTTAATAAATCAGAGTTGCAATTCAAAGATTATTTATGGTTTTTAAATGAAAAAGATAACCCAGAAAGCAACAAGATTATATTTGACAAAAAGGGTAGTAATTTCTCTTTCGATAATATAACTGCTTCACACGGAAACCAAACTATCAATTTTATTGGTACATGGAACGGCAAGCAGAATAAGGATTTACAGCTCACGTTTGATAATGTAAATTTGAATAAAGTCACTCCCGATGTCGAGAAGTTTAAGTTTGATGGAAACCTAAATGGGAAAATTAATTTCAAGCAAAACAACAACATTTTTCAGCCTACATCAACCTTGAGAATTGATAGTTTAAAAGTCAATGATATAGCACTTGGGAAGATGAATTTGGATATTAAGGGAGACGAAACATTGCGTAAATTTTATTTGAATTCCAATTTAGAAAATGAAAATTTAGAAGCTTTTAGTGCCACTGGTAACATTCAAATTGTAGATAACAAAACCTTATTGGATATTGATCTAAACTTTGATAAATTCAACCTTGGCGTTTTAGGGAAAATAGGTGGAAATGTCATTACAAACATTAGAGGATTTGCTTCGGGAAATGCCAGAATTGATGGCGATTTCAACAATTTAGAGTATAACGGAAGACTTTTTGTTAATGAGGTCGGATTAACAATTCCCTATCTAAATACCGACTATGTGTTTGATAAGAATTCCGTAGTTGATGTTACCGAAAACAAATTTATAATCAGAGAGACCAATATTACCGATACTAAATTTAATACTAAAGGAAGTATAAATGGGTTTATTAAACACAAACAATTTGGTGATTGGCAGTTGGATTTGTCGATTTACACCAAACGACTTTTGGCCTTAAACACGGTTGATCAAGAAGATGCGGCTTATTATGGAAATGCTTTTATGAATGGTACGGCCACTATAAAAGGACCAACTGGAAATTTGATGATAAAAGTGGATGCGGAATCAGCTAAAGGAACCGATATTAAAATTCCAATAAACGATGCGGAAGCCGCTGACGACAGCAAATTCATCCGTTTTAAAACCCCAGAGGAAAAAAAGAAAAAGAAAGGCGATAAAGTAATTCAAAATAATTACAACGGACTTGAGTTAGAATTTAATTTTGATATTACCGAGATTGCCAATATTGAAGTAATTCTAAATAGAGAATCGGGCCATGGTATGAAAGGAAAAGGAAACGGAACGCTTCTCTTCAGAATTAACACCTTGGGTAAATTTGAAATGTTTGGAGATTTTTCAGTAGTTTCTGGTTCCTATACTTTTAGATACGGTGGATTAATAGACAAAAAATTTGATGTTAGAAAAGGAGGGTCAATCATTTGGGCAGGAGATCCAATGGCTGCTGTTTTAAACCTTGAAGCAGTCTATAAAACCACAGCAAATCCTGCAGTTTTAATTGATAATCCATCCTTTAATAAAAAAGTTGATGTTGAAGTTATTATCGGTGTCAAAGGGAATTTAACCAATCCAGAGCCTGATTTTAATATTAATTTTCCAAACGTTGTAAGCTCGTTAAAATCTGAAATCCAATATAAATTAGACGATAAAGATATAAGACAAACGCAAGCACTTTATTTACTTTCTACAGGGAGTTTCTTGAGTCAGGATGGTGTAAGTCAAAATCAATTGTCCAATAATTTATTTGAAAAAGCTAGTAGTCTTTTTAGTGATATATTTTCGGGAGATAATGATAAAATTTCCATAGCACCTGAATACATTGTGGCCGATAGAACTCCGGGACAACAAACGGATGGACGATTTGGTGTTACCGTTTCTTCTAAAATAAATGACAGAATTACCGTAAACGGAAAAGTAGGAGTGCCTGTTGGCGGAATTACCGAAACTGCCATTGTTGGTAACCTTGAAGTCCAATATCGCGTGAATAGAGATGGTACGCTTAATCTAAGAGTATTCAATAAAGAAAACGACATTACCTATATTGGTCAGGGAATTGGCTATACGCAAGGAATAGGAATGTCTTATGAAGTCGACTTTGATACCTTTAAAGAATTAGTTAACAAAATATTCAAAAAAGATGTAATTCAAACAATTCCCCCCAATGTCAAAATTAAGAGGGATGATTCGATGGTTCCTGATGACATGGAAAAACCAGTAGAAAAAGACAAGAAAAAAGACAATCCAAAATCAAATCAAGAAGCAATTCCGATCGAGGAATAGCATCGCAATCAAACTAAAATTATAATAACCTAAAAGAACTTATCAACGAAAACGTTTGAATTTCCACATTTTATGAATAATATAAAAATATGGGTTAAACAATGGTTCTTCTTTGTTAATTTTACATTTTAATACTAATAAAATGACCAAAACCATAAAAAAAATAGGCGTACTAACTTCAGGAGGCGATTCCCCAGGAATGAACGCTGCCATCCGTTCAGTAGTTAGAACCTGTGCCTATCATAACATAGAGTGTATTGGTATTTATCGAGGTTATCAAGGAATGATTGAGGGCGATTTTAAAGAGATGGGACCAAGAAGTGTTAACAACATAGTGAACAAAGGGGGAACCATACTAAAATCAGCACGTTCAAAAGAATTCATCACCAAAGAAGGACGTCAAAAAGCACATCAAAACTTATTAAACGCAGGCGTCGAGGCTCTAGTTGTTATTGGTGGTGATGGAAGTTTTACGGGTGCTGAAGTTTTCAATAAAGAATTTGGCTATCCTGTTATGGGAATTCCAGGTACAATTGATAATGATATATTTGGTACAAGTCACACTTTAGGGTTTGATACTGCTTTAAATACCGTAGTAGAATGTATAGATAAAATTCGAGATACGGCCAGTTCACATAACCGACTTTTTCTTGTCGAAGTTATGGGAAGAGATGCAGGTCATATTGCTTTGAATGCCGGAATTGGTGCTGGAGCTGAAGAAATTTTAATTCCAGAACAAGATTTAGGTTTGGAGCGTCTATTAGAATCCTTGCGTAAAAGTAAAGCCTCCGGAAAATCATCAAGTATTGTAGTAATTGCCGAAGGTGATAAAATAGGGAAAAGCGTATTCGAACTTAAAGACTATATCGAAGAACACCTACCTGAATATGATATCCGAGTTTCGGTTTTGGGTCATATGCAACGTGGCGGTGCACCATCTTGTTTCGACAGGGTTTTAGCCTCTCGTCTTGGCGTTAAAGCGGTAGAATCATTATTAGAAGGTAAATCAAATTTCATGGTAGGTATTCTAAGTGATAAAGTAGCCCTAACACCACTGGAACAGGCTATAAAAGGAAATTCAGAAATAGATAAGGAATTATTAAGAGTGTCAGAAATCATGTCAACATAAAAAAGGGGATTTGGTTATTTGGTAATTCGGTAACAAATGACCAAATGACCAAATAACCAAATAACTAAATTAACAATAAAAAAAATGTCAAAAGTAAAATTAGGAATAAACGGTTTCGGAAGAATAGGAAGAATAGTGTTTAGAGAAACCTATAACAGAAACAATGTTGAAGTAGTAGCCATTAATGATTTATTAGATGTTGATCATTTGGCTTATTTATTAAAATATGATTCAGTTCACGGTCGCTTTGCAGGAAAAGTAGAAGTAAAAGACGGACAACTATATGTTAACGACAAATTCATTAGAGTTACTGCTGAAAGAGATCCAAAACTAATTCAATGGAATGAAGCAGGTGTTGATGCAGATGTAGTGGCTGAATGCACAGGTTTCTTTACAACGATTGATACGGCAAAAGCACATATCGATGGAGGTGCCAAAAAAGTAATTATTTCAGCACCATCAGCTGATGCTCCAATGTTTGTTATGGGAGTAAATCATCTAGAAGCTAAAGCTACAGATAGTGTAGTATCTAATGCTTCATGTACTACAAACTGTTTAGCGCCATTAGCCAAAGTAATCAATGATAATTTCGGAATTGTTGAAGGTTTGATGACGACAGTTCACGCTTCTACGTCAACGCAAATGGTAGCTGACGGACCATCCAGAAAAGACTGGAGAGGCGGTCGTGCTGCAAGCGTAAACATCATTCCATCTTCAACAGGAGCTGCAAAAGCAGTTGGAAAAGTTATTCCAGCATTGAACGGGAAATTAACAGGTATGTCTTTCCGAGTGCCTACTGTTGATATTTCTGTAGTTGATTTAACAGTAAAAGTGGCCAAAGAAACTTCGTATGAAGAAATTATGGCTGTATTGAAAAAAGCTTCAGAAAACGAAATGAAAGGAATTTTAGGATATACTGAAGATGACGTAGTTTCTCAAGATTTTGTTTCAGATACAAGAACCTCAATCATTGATGCTAAAGCCGGAATTGGTTTAAACTCAACATTCTTCAAATTGGTTTCTTGGTATGATAATGAATATGGTTATTCAAGTAAATTGATTGATTTAGCTGTTCACATCGCTAGTCTAAAATAAAAGCACATAGAAAATAGAGTATCGAATATCGACAAAAAAATATCTTTACTCTGTTTTTTATAACTAATCAAAACAGTGACAGAAAGGGCTAAGTCTATTTTCTTTATTCTATTCTCAATTTTCTATACTCTTAAAAAAATATGAAATTAC
>CALQCV020000080.1 GCA_943329165.2 Candidatus Nitrotoga sp. CP45
AACGAACGAAATCTCACTAGATAGAGCAAATGCGATTAAACATAAATGGGTTATTTTAGCTTTAGCAGGAGTTGTTATATTAATCATTGCATTACTGTTAATTATTACTGGTCAACGCTCCAAACAAAATAGAATGCAATTTCAAGAATCACAACTAAAGGCTAATGAAGAAATCTATGATTTGATGTTTAATCAAAAAACTAAAGAAGATAGCGCAAGGCAAAGTGAGAAAAAAAGAATCGCAATAGAGTTGCATGATGGTGTAATGAATAGATTAGCCAGCACACGACTTAATCTCAATATCTTATCATATCAAAAGGACGAAGAAACAATAAACAAATGTTTAAGCTATATTGAAGGAATTTATGAGATAGAACAGGAGATACGAAATATTGCTCACGATTTGAATACAGAAATCTTTAACGAATCTAATAGTTTTGTCACATTGCTAAATGATTTTGTTGCTACGCAAAATGCTACAACAAGTTCAAAGTACCAACTTGAAATCGATGCGGATCTACATTGGAATCATATTGCAAGTGGAATAAAAATGAATTTATACCGAATCATCCAGGAAGCAAGTCACAATAGTAACAAATATGCTCAAGCTACCAAGGTTAAAATTAGTTTAGTTTTAGATAAAAACAATATTTGTCTTTCTGTCACTGATAATGGAAAAGGATTTGACACAAATGCCAACTCGGAAGGGATAGGTTTAAAGAATATAAAACTACGTGTGGAATCTCTCAAGGGGAAGGTTGTAATAAAATCCAATAAGAAAAGCACTTCGATAAACATTACTATTCCATTAGCTACAGTTTAGCATTTATTTTTTACTACAATCAGAAGTAAGTTTTAGTTTTCCATTATATCTATTTCTTAGTTTTTAGGAGTACAACTAACCAAATTTCCCGTTCACTACTACAAAAAAATTCTGCCAAAGCTAATAATAGGTTTTTTGGTCAAAAACGCAGAATTTATAAAAACCATCCACCCATATTTGGCTATCATTCACTATCAAATGGTATCATTCTACCATAAACACACCTATGCACAAGGATTAGCAGAGACATCCTTTTTAGTTTTACGTCGTTAAAGTGTTCTATTGCCTCAAATCAATTAAAAGACACAAACTTTAAAACGATTAAAAAAACTAACACATAAAGTCTCAAATTATGAAAAGATTAGCAACAACATTCGGATTATTAGCTTTAATGCTTATTGTCACGTCATTCACTACTCCAACTATTGGAGGAAGAGGTCAAGTAGGAACTGGCAATTATGATATTGGAGGAAGAGGTCAAGTAGGAACTGGTAATTATGATATTGGAGGAAGAGGTCAAGTAGGAACTGGTAATTACGATATCGGAGGAAGAGGTCAAGTAGGAACTGGTAATTAATTCCAACAAAGATTTTTAATAAATTTTAAGAAAACTAGTGAAAATTTTCACTAGTTTTTTTTATATATATTTGTTAAAACTATTTTTTGCTTTGAGAAAAATTTATCTTTTAGTATTCTTAACCCTCTTTTTATTTAATTGTAATAAGCATGAAGATAGAACTTCAAAAGACAATTATATTCAAAAGACTAAGATTTATTTAAAAAAAATAGATTCTACTAATTCCGATGAAGAAGCTTTAAAATTAAATGATACTGCCTATATAACTCTTGATAAAGCAAAAAACTCTACTGATAAAAGAAATAACTTAAATCTAATAATTGACAATTATTTTGCATTAGGAGCATGGAATAAATATAAGGCATCTTCTCAAAAATTACTCAAACTTTCTAAATCGTCGGGGGATAGTATTCTTATTGCTAAATCTCATAGATACCTTGGGAACTATTACTATAATGAAAACGTTCTAGATAGTTCGTTTTATCATTATGTTAAATCTGAAAAGATATACAAAAAGGTTAACGATGTCGATTATGGGGTTGTTCTACTAAAAAAGGGAGTCGTTCAATTAAACGTTAATGATTTTTTGGGCGCCGATCTTTCGCTAAGGAAAGCATATAGTATTTTAAATAAGACACAGGAATATCAAAGAATTTACGCGACTTTGAGTAGCCTAGGTTCAGTTTCTTCAGAATTAAAAGAATACAGTAGGGCAATTTTTTATTATGAAAAAGCGTTGGAGACTATTAAAATTGGGAAGCTTCAGACGAGCGAACATCAGGAAGCAAATAGTTTAAATAATCTGGGACTGGTATATAGTGATTTGAAAGATTATAAGAAAGCAATTGCTTCCTATAGAAAAGCACTGTCTAATGATAAACTAAAGTCTCAAAATCCAGAATTATACTCTATAATAGTTGATAATTTAGCGTATTCTGAATTAAAATCAAACAATTTTGCTAATCTTCCAGAACTTTTTTATAACTCACTTAAATATAAAAATAATCTCAAAAATCAGAGCTCAAAAGTTGTAGTGTATATTCACTTATCCGAGTATTATTCTCAAGTTAAGGATACTTTGAAGGCGATTGAGTTTTCAGAGCAAGCAATAAAAGGTTCTAAAAAATCTAATATTCCCATTTTTAGAATTGCATCTTTAAAACAAGCAGCGAATGTTGACAAAAAAAGGTCTGTTCAATATTCGGACGAATACATTAGAATCAGTGATAGTCTACAAATTGCAGAACGAAATTCTAAAGATCGTTTTAGTAGAATTCAGTTCGAAACAAAGGAAATCATTCAGCAAAACGATGTACTTGCAAATAGAAACAGAAACCTCCTTTATGGTTTCGTAATAACGTTCATATTAGTGGCATTGTTATTTATAGTTAGAGCCCAACGCGCCAGAACAAGAGAATTGTTATTTAAACAAGCCCAACAAAAAGCAAATGAGGAAATTTTCAACCTCATGATGTCGCAACAATCTATTATTGATGAAAGCAGAAACAAAGAAAAGAAACGTTTGGCGCAAGATTTACACGATGGCGTTTTGGGAAGAATGTTTGGTTTGCGTTTAAACCTGGATAGTTTGAATTCTAGTACCGATCCTGATGCACCAAAAAAAAGGAATGAATTGTTAAATGAGTTAAAAACTATTGAACAAGATATTCGTGAAATTTCACACGACCTGAATAGAGAAAAATTAGTTTTAATTAATAACTTTGTGTCAATAGTCCATAATTTATTAGAAGAACAAAAATCTTTACACTCCGCTGCAGTAAGCTATCAAATAGATACTTCTATTAACTGGGATAAAATAGGGAATGCTATCAAAATTAACATGTACCGTATTTTGCAGGAGGGATTGCAAAACATTAATAAATATGCTGGCGCCAAGAATATTACAGTTGAGATTAGCGGAGATTCAGAAAATGTTTTTCTAAAAATACAAGACGACGGAATCGGCTTTGATGTCCACAAAAAAAGTAAAGGAATCGGAATGCAAAATATGATTTCGAGAACCAACGAATGTCAAGGAATTATCGATATCACCTCTAAAAAAAATCACGGAACTAGAATTGTAATTACTATACCATCACAAACCAAACAACTAATCGAAGAACAAGCATGACAAAATCAATGAACATATTAATAGTAGATGATCATCCTTTTATAATTCAGGCCTATAAAAATGCATTAGACAAGTATAGCCTACAAGGCTATGAGTTTGAGGTCACACAGGCAAACAACTGCAAATCGGGATATGAAAATATTGTTGATTCCAAAAAACCTTTTGATGTAGCTTTTTTCGATATCAGTATGCCTGAATATGCAGAAAAAGGAATTTACTCGGGGGAGGACTTAGCCACTTTAATGAAAAAGGAGATGCCCGGTTGTAAAGTGATATTGTTAACGATGCACACTGAATTGCTTAAAATTAATAACATTATCAAAAATATAAATCCAAATGGGTTAATTATTAAAAACGATTTGACATTTGACGAATTGATTTTTGCTTTTGATAAAATCATCAACAATGAAAGTTACTATAGCCAAACAGTTATTAAACTAGTGGGTCAAGCCCAATATAACAATATAGAATTGGACGCTTTTGACAAACAAATATTGTTTCACTTATCAAAAGGTGTGAAAACTAAAGATTTGCCTCAATATATTCCGCTATCTCTTAGCGCCATTGAGAAACGAAAACTTAACATTAGAGAAATATTAGAAGTAAAAGGCGGAAGTGACATCGATTTAATTAATGAAGCCAAAACAAAAGGTGTCATTTAACGATTATGCGGGAAACCGTAACAACGTTTTTGTCTACATAGTATAACTTAGCTGTATGATTTTAGGGTTACCTGTAGACTAGAGTAGTAAAACTTAAAAATTCTACTCAATTTACATGATTTAGGGGTAAAGCGATACTTTAAAAGGTATCGCTTTTTTGGTTCTTAGAGAATTATTCTTCATTCATGGCATCCCATCCACGTGCTTTCAAAGGAATTTTCGTATTCGCTCTTGTAATCAAATGAATTCCTTCGCTTTCTTGTGTTAAATGTCCGATTACAGTAAAATTTGGATTAGCTTTTATTTTATCAAAATCTTCTAAAGCAATAGTAAACAGTAATTCGTAATCTTCACCACCATTAATTGCAACGGTTGTAGAATCGATATTGAATTCTTCACAAACATTGATAAACTGCGGATCTACTGGAATTTTTTCTTCATATAAATTACAACCTACTTTACTTTGTTTGCAAATATGAATAATCTCTGAAGACAAACCATCTGATATATCAATCATCGATGTTGGTTTTACTTCTAGTTTGCTCAATAATTCTCTAATATCATGACGTGCTTCTGGTTTTAATTGACGTTCTATTAAATAAGTATAGGCGTCCAAATCTGGTTGGTTGTTCGGATTTACCTGAAACACTTGTTTTTCTCGCTCCAAAACTTGCAAACCCATATAGGCCGAACCTAAATCTCCTGTCACCACTAATAAGTCACCATCATTTGCGCCATTTCTATAAACAATTTCTTGCTCGTTTGCTTCTCCAATTGCCGTTATTGAAATAATTAATCCTTTTTGTGACGAAGTGGTATCGCCACCAATAACATCTACATTATAAAATTTAGCAGCATGAGCAATACCATCAAATAATTCCTCCATTGCTTCCAACGGAAAACGATTAGAAACCGCCACAGAAACTGTAATTTGAGTTGGCTTTGCATTCATCGCGCAAATATCAGACACATTTACAACAACAGCCTTGTAACCCAAATGTCGTAAAGGCATATAAGACAAATCAAAATGGACTCCTTCAATCAACAAATCAGTAGAAACCAGAACTTTTTTTCCCTTGAAATCCAAAACCGCAGCGTCATCGCCTATGCTTTTCAATGTTGATGGTTGTTTTACATCAAAATTTTTCGTCAAATGGTCAATTAAACCAAATTCACCCAATTGAGAAAGTGACGTTCGTTGTGGACTTTTATCTTCTAGCATACTTGTTGAATTTAGGCTGCAAAGTTACTGCTTTAATGCCAAACAAAAAACCCAACAACTTTCGTCATTGGGTTTGTCTATCATCTATTCTCTATTTTCTTTATTCTTATTCCCCTTTGGGGGTTAGGGGGCTTTAATCATTCAACTTCAAAACCGCCATAAACGCTTCTTGCGGAATTTCAACATTTCCTACCAAACGCATTCTTTTCTTTCCTTTTTTCTGTTTTTCCAAAAGTTTACGTTTTCGCGAAATATCGCCACCATAACATTTGGCAGTAACATCTTTTCTCAGCGCTTTTATGGTTTCACGCGCAATTATTTTGGCACCGATTGCCGCTTGAATCGGAATATCAAATTGTTGCCTTGGAATTAATTCACGTAACTTTTCACACATTTTTTTACCGATATTGTATGCGTTACTTTCGTGAATTAAGGCTGAAAGCGCATCAACAGATTGAGCATTTAACAGTACATCCAATTTTACTAATTTAGACGCACGCATTCCAATTGGTGAATAGTCAAACGAAGCATATCCTTTAGAAACCGTTTTCAATCTATCATAAAAATCGAATACAATTTCTGCCAAAGGCATATCAAAATTCAATTCAACTCTTTCTGTTGTCAAATACGTTTGATTCGTAATAACACCACGTTTTTCAATACACAAACTCATTACGTTACCAACATAATCAGCTTTAGTAATGATGGTTGCTTTGATATATGGCTCTTCAACTCGGTCTAATCTTGAAGGTTCCGGTAAATCGGATGGATTGTTAACTACAAAAGGCGTTTCTGGATCTTTTTTAGTGTAAGCCATATACGAAACGTTAGGAACTGTAGTAATTACAGACATGTCGAATTCGCGTTCCAAACGTTCCTGAATGATTTCCATGTGCAGCATTCCTAAGAATCCGCATCGGAAACCAAATCCTAAAGCAGCCGAGCTTTCTGGTAAAAACACTAATGACGCATCGTTCAATTGTAATTTTTCCATTGAAGAACGTAAGTCTTCATAATCTTCCGTATCAACAGGGTAAATTCCGGCGAAAACCATTGGTTTTACATCCTCAAATCCCGTAATCATATTAGTTGTTGGCGTTTTTGCATCCGTCAAGGTGTCACCAACTTTTACTTCTTTTGCTTCTTTAATCCCAGAAATTAGATACCCAACATCACCAGTAGAAATAACATCTTTTGGCACTTGATTTAACTTCAATGTACCAACTTCATCGGCAAAATATTCATTACCGGTAGCCATAAATTTGATTTTTTGACCTTTCCTAATTTCGCCATTTTTCACACGAAAAATAACTTCAATTCCACGAAACGGATTGTAATGAGAATCAAAAATTAAGGCCTGTAAAGGTTCATCTTTTACGCCTTTTGGAGCGGGAATTTTTTCAATAATAGCTGCCAAAATATTTTCCACACCAAAACCGGTTTTACCAGAAGCATGGATAATGTCTTCCATTTTGCAACCTAATAAATCAATAATATCGTCGCTAACTTCTTCTGGATTCGCGCTTGGCAAATCCACTTTATTCAATACTGGAATGATTTCCAGGTCGTTTTCTAAAGCCAAATACAAATTAGAAATCGTTTGTGCCTGAATGCTCTGAGCTGCATCTACGATCAACAAAGCTCCTTCGCATGCCGCAATCGAACGCGATACTTCATAGGAAAAATCAACGTGTCCCGGAGTATCAATAAGGTTCAGGATATAATCTTCGCCTTTGTATTTATACTCCATCTGAATGGCGTGACTTTTTATAGTAATTCCACGCTCGCGCTCTAAGTCCATATTGTCAAGCAACTGCGCTTTTTCTTCACGAGCTGTAACGGTTTGTGTAGCACCAAGTAGTCGGTCTGCAAGCGTACTTTTTCCGTGGTCAATATGCGCAATAATGCAAAAATTTCTAATATGTTTCATGTAAACTCAATATTGTCTTTTTGGAAACATGTAATGCTTCGCATTTCATCTTCGTTTTCTGTCAATTTTTGGGGGAAATGCTTTCGCATTTAGTCAGCAAATATAAGGCAAAGTTTTTGATTGAAGATTGAAGAGTAACGAATGTTGATTGATGAATTAAATTCTTAAATCTAAAATCAACAAACTTCATTCAACAATCTTTAGTATTTTTGCCCAAAATTAATAGTATGCCCAAAATAGGTAACATCATATTACCAGATTTTCCTTTACTGCTTGCGCCTATGGAGGACGTGAGCGATCCGCCGTTTCGCAGATTGTGCAAATTGCATGGTGCCGATTTGATGTACTCGGAATTTATTTCTTCAGAAGGATTGATTCGTGATGCGATAAAAAGTAAAATGAAGTTGGATATTTTCGATTACGAAAGACCAGTCGGAATTCAGATTTTTGGAGGTGATGAAGAAGCCATGGAAATGTCATCTAGGATTGTTGATGCCGTTCG
>CALQCV020000081.1 GCA_943329165.2 Candidatus Nitrotoga sp. CP45
CCCCAACTAGCATTAATTCCTAACAGCAAAAATAAAATGCTGCAGAGGGAATTAATAAATCTTTTTTCATAAAATAATGTTTTTTTCATAATGATTACAGGTATTAATTTAATTTATATTTATTCTTTATAGAAAAAGTTACCACATATCGAAATAATGGCACACATCTATAATCTTAATTGCAAAAGAATAAATTTTTCGATACATATTAGATAACAAAAGTCCCAAAAGCATGGTGAAATTGTCCAATACTTCATTTTATTTGTATTTATATGCTAAAAAAAATCATTAAATAAAAAAATACAATACTATTTTTAAAGATTAAATAATTTTCAATTTGATATATAATTTGTAAATTATTTGAAAGAAAATGGGGAAAACTGCCTGTTGGGTAAAATTAAATTTGTTGATTTTAATTTTATCTCTTGTCTGTACACTATAAATTTAACCCGTTTTCTGTTTTTTTTAAATTATTCTGTCGTGATGTATATTAGATTTTTTCAAGAGAAGTAAGTCAGTCATATAAAAACAAGATATTATGTACTTATAAAGGACAGGTAAGAAAACAAAAAATCCCTGCAATAGTAAAATTGCAAGGATTTGATTTGCTCCCCTTATCGGAGAAAGTTGCGAATTTGATGTAATTATTGCTTATTCAATTCTTTTGAAATCAAGGAGATAATTTTAATGTAAATACATTATAATAAACCAGTGCTATTTATTTGAAAACGCATATGTTCAGATAAAATCTACCAAAGGTATCCTATTGAAGTCCCATCAGCAGCATTTTGAGTTGAAAAATTACTTGTTTTATTGATTAAGTAAGAGTCAATAAGATTATTAACAGTGTTATAGACACATCCATCATATTCTATGTTATTGTATAAACCAACTGTATAATAAACAGAACCGGCATTATCCCCCCAATAAAATAATTTTCCTGTTTTAAAAGTATATATTACACCTTCAGAATCCGTCCAAGAGGTATTATTAAATATATTTCTGAATAATTGAGTAGAGTCAGAATTACTACTATCATTACTACACGAACTGATTAAAAACACAAAAGTCAAAAAAAACATTATTTTTTTCATATCACTTATTTTTTACGAACATATAATTTTTTTCGTAACTGAGTTATTTTTAAATTATAATTTCAATTCAAGAGCTTCAAACATCTTGTTTCAACTACGAAAATTTACAACTCCAATACAACTTATAACTTCTAAAACGCTAAAATAATTTTTTACTATATTTGTCCTAAATGTTGGTTTGTTTTGCGACTTCAAGACGCTGAAATTCAGTATATTAACCAATATTTAAGCGGTATTTTTTACTTTAAATAATGACACCTAAAGGGTTATGAGAAACTATTTTTCCCTCCTTTTCCTCCTTTTTGTACATACTAGCTTTCGAGGACAAGTTCAGACAACTTACCTATGGCATTTGCACCAGCCGACCTACTGGGGAGATGTGAGTGTTTCAAATCCATTTCGCTCGCAACTATTGAAAGAAAGCCAACAATTAAAACTTTCAGGGCAAAATACGTATGCTGATGGTCTGGCACATCCTTTAAATAATTTGGAAGAAATTTTTAGTTTAGCGGATCGTGTCCAAGCATACCAATATAAACCTAAAAATGCGATTAGTTCCATCATGAATTTTCCGAAAGCAGGCGCGCAGATAACGTACGGCGGATCACTTATCGAAAGCATCAATAGTCTCGCGCCAACCGGACAATGGGGCTATCAAAATAATTGGCAAAACAATATTATTACAGCAAAAAATTGGTTGACCAGCGGCGGTAAAACCCGCATGGATGTGGTCAATTTTACGATGCACCATACACTTTCTCCTTTAGTTAGCGATGAAGTGCTAAAAAAAGAAATCCAAGCGTTTAAATTTTATACCGCACAAACATTCGGAAGTCAAACATCCAAAGGCTATTGGCCAGCAGAATGTTCCTTTTCAGAACGCATCATCAAAACTCTTGTCGAAGAAGGTATCGAATGGTCGGTGGTAGCGAACAGTCACTTGGCGAGAACACTTTCGGATTACCCGCTCGTTTTTGGTACGAATGGCTGCAACATCGATCCGCCCAATAAAGCAGATAAAGTAACGGCCAGTGGCAATAATTGGCACAATGGTCAAATTGACGGTCGCGGCGGCCAGTTTGCGGCTCCTTATTGTTTTACACCGCACAAAGCAAAATATATCGACCCGAGTTCGGGAACAACATACATGATTGATATCGTGCCCATGGCTGACTTGGATAGCTATCGTGATGGCTATTCGCAGCAAGGTATCGGAAACTTACAAAATAATATTGCGCCTTTTGCAATTACAGGTCGACCTTCTTTAGTTTTACTGGCGCATGACGGCGACAACGCATGGGGTGGCGGCAGTTCCTATTATGATGAAGCTGTGCCTGGATTTACTAATGCTGCCGCTGGCGCCGGATATACCCCAACAACTATTCAACAATATTTAACTGATTACCCGGTACCCGCTTCCGACGTTGTGCATGTTGAAGATGGTTCTTGGTTTAATGGCGCCAACGATTGGGGTTCACCTCAATTTATCAATTGGTTATGGCCATTTTACACCACTCCCGACTACGAATTTAATCCAAACGGATGGACAGAAGACGTTCGCAATCAAGCGGTGATGATTGCTGCAGAAAATCATTGTATCATGGCAGAACAATTGGAAGGAACTGTACAAATTTCAGACATCGTAAATCCGACAGCAACGGCCTCTCCAGCCGAAAAGGCATGGCATTTTTTGATGCCAGGTTTAGATAGCGGAAATGCTTACTATGGCGATGCGATTGATTTGGAAATAAAAGCAACTATTGCTGCAAATAATGCGGTCACTTTTGCGCAGCCAACCTTAAGTGCAAATCCATCCACCGACACGACAAAACCCTCTGTATTTATACCACAACGATTTCCATACAATCCGGGAGAAATTGGTTTCGGACCAAATTATGGCTACCAACAACACCTCAATTCGGCTGATTTTACCGTTTGGACCTTGGCTTATGATGTCAATGAAATTGAAAGCGCAGTACTGAAATACAGAACCGATTTGGATGGCGTTAATGCCGCAAACAGCAACCACAACGAAACCTATATTGGAGGAAATGAAGTCAATGACTGGCAATCATTACCGATGCAAGAACGCATTTTTCCTAAGGAAAATGTGACCAATAATCCAAATATTAGCTTTTTTTTACTTCCGACAAAAATTGCTAATCAGTATTCCGCAAAAATTACTGGTATATCTCAAAAGTTAGTTGATTATTATGTAGAAGTTACCGACACTTACGGCAACATCACAAAAACAGCCATCCAACATACTTGGGTTGGACCCAATTTAAACATCAATCCCGATGTGGCGTTTACACCAGTAAACAATTATTCGACAACACCGATGATCGTTACGATCACTGCAACGGATAGCACGGACCCAAATCCGACTTTATACTATACATTAAATGGTAACACGCCTACTTTAGAATCAGCCTCGGCAGTTGGTTCGGTAAATATTCCGATAACACAAACCACCACTTTTGCTGCTTTTGCGCAAGATGCCGACGGCAATAGTTCGGATGTTGTAACAAAAACGTATTATATTGGAGATATTCCCAGCTTTAAAGTATATGTAAAACCACCTGCATCATGGACCACTGTAAAAATACACCATTGGAACGCAACGCCAACGGGCAATTTAGCAGCTACCGTTTGGCCTGGAGCAAACATGACGGCCGAATGCGACGGTTGGTTTAGCTTCGTTTTCAATGGAATTTCGGGCACAAATTTAATTTTCAATAATGGATCTGGTGGCGCCGGAAATCAAACGGCAGATTTGAGTATAACAGCAAATGCATCGTCAAATGGGTACAATGTTGCCACTGCAAGTTGGGGAACACCCTCGTTAAATCCGTTTCAACCCTGCTTGACCATCACTCCAGTTGGCGGCAATTTTATTACCGGAAATACTGTAAATGTCACGTTAACAGCATCCGATGGCGATTCAGAAAATCCGACTATTTATTACACTACTGATGGTTCAACACCAACCACTAGTTCTGCTTCAGCGGTAAATCAGGTTGTTTTACCCATAACAACGAGCGTCACTGTGAAAGCCATTGCTTATGATGCGTTTACAAACTTTTCGGAAGTCAAAACGGAAACCTATACTTTCAATTTAGCCAATTCATTTACCGTTTATTTCAAACCACCCTCAGGTTGGCCCGTTCCGAAAGTTTATTATTGGAATGCATTGCCCGCAGGGAGTTTATCTAATGCTGCATGGCCTGGCGTAAATATGGCGGTTTTGGTGGCGGTTGGTACAAATATACTTTTACGGGTATATCTTCAATTAATGTGATTTTTAATAATGGCAATAGTGGCGTTGGCACGAATCAAACCTCAGATTTAATTGGTATTACAGCAGATTTTTGGCATGATTGGACACTCGGCGAAGTACTGTCGAATCCTGAAATAGCTACTTTGCAAAATCAATATGTGTTGTTCCCGAATCCTACTTCCGATTTAATTAGCATAGCATCAAAAGACAAAGTTACGGAAGTCGGAATTTATGACAGCAAAGGAAGTATGGTGGGTCATCATAAAATCAGTAACCAGCAAATAGACATGCGTTTATATGCTTCTGGACTTTATATTCTAAAACTTATTAATGAAGAAAAGAAAGTGATATTCAAACAAATCGTAAAAAAATAAGGTACTGCATTTTTAATCGTCGCGTTGCGCTGGACAATGAAAAAGTTCTGCGGATAATTGGGACAAACTGTTACATGAATTATTGCAATAAACCAATCTAAATTCCCAATTCAAAACGGTAATTGCACTGAATTATTTGGGAAACCAGCAGTTTTTTACCGGAATCTTAAAAGGAAAAATTAGCAAAGGCATCCCAACATTTTACAAAAGCACATCCGAATATTAGAACTGACGCTATAAATTTAGATTATCAACTTGTTTGTTTACTTGCAAATTCCAGTAATATTGACCAACATTTAAGCGGTATTTTTTACTTTAAATAATGAAACCCGACGGGCTTGAAACATTATTTTTCCAATTATGCGACCAATTTAGAATTAGAAACAATTATGCTAAAAATTTTGAAGGTTTTAGAACAAGAATACTAGCGAAAATTAAAGCATTAACTTTGTTTCCATATATCAATAAATTTATCTTTGATAGACCAATAAATAATATTAAAAATCAAACTATTTAATTACACCCAACGGGTTAAATTATCTTGTAATACATCGATAAAATTCATATTAATGTAGATGAAGGGTTTTTATTGAAATTATCACCTTTATGTTTTGCAGAATTGTACTGAAAAATTTATGTTTGTTACATTGAACTTAAAAGAAGGTCTTTATTTTTTGCATTTCTTACACATAAAATATAATAATACTTGAAAAAATATCGAACTACATTTATTTTAGATTTTAATGTTGCATCTTCAATTAAAAAAATTCTTCAATAAAATTTTATGTTTAAATAGTAAAAAATATAGTTATGAAAGTTTTAATAGTTGAAGACAATAAAATTGCTCTAATGGGGATAAAAAAAATATTGTCTGGATATTCAAATATAGAAATTAGTACCGCTGAAAATGGGATCATAGCTCTAGAGTTCCTCACAGCAAACCCATCAGAATTGCCTCGTTTCATCTTACTAGATTTAAATATGCCATTAATGGATGGTATCGAATTTCTAAAAGAAATTAAAAAAAATGATGGTTTAAAAACCATACCTGTAGTGATACATACAACATCTTTTAATTCTTCAGAAGTTAAAAACTGTGAAGAGTTAGGAATTTGCGGCTATTTTGTAAAAGAATTAGATATGGTAAAATACAAATCTAACATCAAACTCATAGCAGATTATTGGACAGAATCTAAGAGACATTAAAAATTCAATTACTTAAAGAACACCTCATGAAAGGATTTATTTTTACCAATTTTATAGAATTTGTTGAAACAACCCATGGATTAGAAATGGTTGATGAAATGATCACTAATTGCAATTTACCATCCGAAGGTATTTATAGTTCATTTAGCAGCTATGACTTTGATGAATTAGTTAGTCTTTTAACTTATGTCTCTAAAAAAACAGATGTCAATCCGGAAATTTTATTAGAGAAGTTTGGGGTATTTGTTTTTCCATATCTTATTGGCAAACATTCCTATATCATTGAGCACTTCGATAATGCTTTAGACTTAATAGCAGGTATTGAAAATCATATTCATATTGAAGTAAGAAAACTTTATAATGATGCAGATCTTCCAACTTTTAGAGTTGTTGAAAAAACAGCAAAAAGATTAACTATAATTTATAATTCTTCAAAAGGGTTAACCTACTTTGCTATAGGCTTAATAAAAGAAACCCTAAATCATTTTAATGTTAGTGGAGCTGTTACTATTGACAGGTCTTTTGACACTAAAAAGGGAGTAAAATTTGATATTGAACTAAATTAGACACCTATAATTTAACGTTTTTTTATCTGTAATAAACACACTGTCATTTTCCCTTATTTTTTTATTTGAATGACTAAAAGACCTATTTATTTTGAGTACAAATAATATAGAAATATTAAAAAAAGCACTTGAAAGAGAGCGCAAAGCTAGAGAACTTGCTGAAAGTTTTGTAGAAAATCGCTTAAGAGAGCTTTATGTTAATAACATACAGCTTTCAAATAGAGTATTGACTCAAGAAGAATTTCAGAACGATCTTTTAGATAATCTAGTAGATGCATTATTTGTAGTTGATTTTAATGGTGACATTTTAAAAATTAATAAAGAAGCAACTAAACTTCTAGGCCTTAAAAACGATTTTAAAATAGATAATATATCCCAATTTTCTAACCGATACAAAAAGGGAATCCAAAAACTATTAAGCAAAGATGATCTTGAAAGTGAAAAGGAGGTTTTTTATTATGAATTTATAAATGCAAAAAAAGATAAAAAATACGTTACTATTAAATCGAAAATTTTAGTTGATTCTGAAAAAATCCCCTATGCGCATCAAGCAATTGTAAGGGACGTAACCGAAAAGTATTTGCTTGACTTAAAAGTGCAAAAGCAACAGCAATTTGAAAAATTTGAATCACAAATAGTAAAAGATTTATTAAAGAGTAATGATATTTTTACTAATGCTTTTGACTTGGTTAATCATATTGCTGAATTTTTAAATACGGATGATTGCGTATTTTATGGTTTTATAAACGGAGAGTTAGTCCAATTAGCAACAACCAGCAATAAATTAGATGCTAATCACATCATAAAAAATAAATTATCAATTTCGATTGATAAAGGTGTGGTTGGAAGAGTCGCAAGAAGCAAAAAAGGCGAAATAATTAATGATACCACTAAAGATAAAGATTATATTATTGACGATTTGTCTCGGCTTTCCGAAATTACTGTTCCCATTTTGTTGGATGGACAGGTAGTTGGTATTATTGATTCTGAACATCCTGAAAAAAATCATTATACTGAAGATAAATTAGCTGCTTTATCTAAAATTTCAATTTTAATTTCTCTTCATATAAAAAATTCAGCTGCAGAATTAGAAAAAAGTTTAAAGCAACAAGAACTAGAAGCTACAAAAAACAGATTAGAAATTATTTTTGAAAGTTATTCTGATGCTAAAGTTATAGAATCTAAAGACGGACA
>CALQCV020000082.1 GCA_943329165.2 Candidatus Nitrotoga sp. CP45
AGCTGCTTCGGGAACGACTCCTTATGTCATTGGGGGATTGGAAAAATGCAATTCAAAAAATATTGTTACCGGTTGTATTAACTGCAACGAAGGAAGTCCGATAGCGTTAACCGCAAAGTTTCCGGTAGTTGTTGTAGTGGGTCCCGAATTCGTAACCGGAAGTTCTCGAATGAAAGCAGGAACCGCACAAAAGCTAGTGCTGAATATGATTTCAACCACAACAATGATTCAGCTTGGAAAAGTCAAAGGCAACAAAATGGTTGACATGCAATTGAGCAACGACAAACTGGTAGATCGCGGCGTGAAAATGATTATGGGTGAAATTCCGGTTGACTATGAAAAAGCAGCTGAATTACTAAAAGAATTTGGCAGCGTTAGAAAAGCAGTTGATAATCACAATAAATAAACACAGATTTCACAGATTGGCAGAGAAAATTTGCGGTAATCTTTGAAATCGGAATTCAAATAAAATTTTAAAATGCCTCTCAACAAAGAACTTTTAGATAAAGGAATTAAATATTTGCTCTATGCATTACCATTAATGTTTATTGGACCAAGCGTAATTTATAACGCATTTATCAATAAGCTCAATGTGTGGCATTATTTAGTATTAGCTTTTGGAATCGTATTCTGTTTTTTAGCCGTTTATTTTATGTTTAAGGGAATTAAAACGTTAACCGACGCACTTTTTCACGATGATAAATTATAATTATATCGAAAGCGTTAAAAAGCAATTTCTCTATTATAAAACCATAGGAGAAAAAGCAATGGAACAATTGGAACCAGAGCAATTGTTTAAATCTGTAAACGAAGATACCAATTCTATTGGTATGATTATTCAACATATGTCAGGTAATATGCTATCGCGTTGGACGGATTTCTTAACTTCTGATGGCGAAAAAGATTGGAGAAATCGTGATATTGAATTCGAAGAAACTATTACAGACAAGGAAGAATTGATGAACCTTTGGAACAAAGGCTGGAAATGTTTTTTTGATGCGTTAAACTCATTACAACCGGATCAACTTGAAACTATTATTTATATTCGGAACGAAGGACACACTGTTATTGAAGCTATAAACCGTCAATTGGCGCATTATCCCTATCACATTGGGCAAATCGTATTTCATGCCAAAATGCTAAAGCAAACCAAATGGAATTCACTATCTATCCCGAAGAATAAATCCAATAGTTATAATGCGGATAAGTTTTCGGAAGAGAAAAGTGTTAAAAATTTTACGGATGATGAATTAAAAAAATTACAATAGCAATGTCAAAATCAAAAATCAATACTGTCGGAATTATTCTTCTATTAATTTTAGCTTCCTGCAACAACCACGAACGAAACTGTCAGGATTTTAAAACCGGGAAGTTTGAATTTACGCAAGATATTGATGGCAAAAAACAAACATCAACTTTTACCAGAACCGAAAAACTTCAGATTGAAACGTATAACGGCAAAACCGATACTGCTTCAGTGCGTTGGGTAAACGACTGCGAATTCATACTGCAAAAACTGCATCCCAAAAACATGAAAGAACAAAAGGCTATCAGCATGAAAATCTTGTTTACTGAAAAGAATAGCTATACATTTGAATATGCATTTGTGGGAAGTAACAATAAACAACGTGGCACTGTAACAAAAATCGAATAACAACTTTTAACCGATAACTCAAATTATAAAATGGAAATCTTATTTACGCCAAATGCATTACTTGCGCTATTAACATTAACCTTTTTGGAAATCATCCTCGGAATTGATAACATTGTCTTTCTTTCTATAGTTTCCGGAAAATTAAATGTGGAAGACCAACCAAAAGCAAGAAGAATTGGATTGTTGTTGGCTATGTTGTTCAGAATAATTTTATTGTTCGGTATTACTTGGGTGTTGAGTTTACAAGACACCCTGTTTTCAATTGATTTAGGTGCTGTTTTTGAAGCACATGTCACAGGACAAAGTTTAATTATTTTTGGTGGAGGCTTATTCCTTTTATACAAATCGGTTTCTGAAATTCACCACAAACTTGAAGGAGAAGAAGAAGGAACAACTGGAAAAGCCAGCAGTAGTTTATCTCAGGCCATTATTCAAATTGCATTATTAAACATAGTTTTTTCGTTTGACAGTATCTTAACTGCCGTTGGTATGGTTAGTATGAAAGAACCAATCGAAGGTGGTTTTGGTTATGAAGGCGCCTTGATTATTATGATTTTATCGGTTGTTATTTCTATAATAATCATGATGATTTTTGCCGGTCCAGTTTCTAAATTCGTCAATGAACACCCAACCATACAAATTCTTGGTTTATCTTTCCTTATCTTAATTGGGGTAATGCTTCTTGCCGAAGGCTCGCATTTGGCACACTTTAGATTTGGTAACGATGTCGAAGTCGGAACGATACCAAAAGGCTATTTGTACTTCTCGATTTTCTTCTCCCTTTTTGTCGAGTTCTTAAATTTAAGAATGAGAAAAAGCAGAAAACCTGTTAAACTGCATAACAATAAAATCATAGATAAGAATTTAGAAGATCAAGATGTGATTAACTAATAAAAAAAAACTCTCAATTACGAGAAGAGTTTTTGTTTGCATTTGTCTTTCCCGCGCAGAGGCGAGACACGAGCGTTAGCGACTGGCGAAGCAATCTATTTTATTGTTGAGGATTTCCGTCGTCGCTGAAATGACAAGAATGTTATTCTAAAGACAACATAATCTGTCCATCACCATCAGTTTCTGTCTGAATATCATCTGAAATATCAGTTACCTCTATTTCTTCAGCTGTTGCAGGTTCCGGTTGTTCATAAGGTAATGAGTCCAAAAGATTCACTTACTTTAGTTTGTCTGCTGTCAGTTGATTTCCTGAGGCTTTGATGCCTTTTACCGCAATAAATTCTTCCAGATTAATCGTTTGGTTATCTTTCTGAACGCCCTTCACTTTTACATAAATAATTTCAGACATTGGTCCGATATCTTCATCAGAATGCATAGGCAGTTCTGGAATAATAGTTTTCAGTTTCCCGGATTGATTGATAAGTAACAAGCGTTCATTTGGTCTGAATTCGCCAAGCAACTCACCTCTTCCATATACAATTAAACGCGGTACTGTATTATCAAACCAGACTTTTCTCGGACGTAAAGTCGAAATTCCTTTTTCCTTTAATTCGATTTTCTTAATTGGATATTTGGTTACGGTAAATCATATTGTAAATCGTTTTGCGCGATTACCTTCAGAAATCCGATGCGTTACTTTTTTGAAACCAAATTAACAACTGAAACTGTAGCAGAAAAAGTCATTTGGTTAAAGCAAATCAATAATAGTAGAGACGTAACTTTTGAACCTAAAAGAAATAGTTTTAACGTTAGAAGAACAACAACTTATGTAGCTGTGATGGATGAAACGACCAACAATGAATGGAAGTTTTTTAACTTGGATGATCCCAATCAGTTAGCTTCTTTTCAAGCGATTTTTGACGAAAGTATAAAAAAAGAATTGGGTTTATAAAAAATAGTATTTACCTTTAGCTGACTATTAAATAACTAATCAAAAAAAATTATACCATGGCAAAAGGAAAAGACGTTCAGAAAGCCGCAAAAAAAGAACCTCTGAAAACGGCAAAAGAAAAAAAAGCTGAAAAACGCGATAAAAAAAACTCTCCAAAACGAGATTAGTTTAACCACTAACCTGACTGCAGGTAGGCAGGCAGGTAACACTAAGAATGCACAAAGCTCACAAGGAAATAAAATCTTTGTGAGCTTTCTGTTTTTTTTTATACTTTGTGCGCCTTATAATTAAAAATTAGTGGTTAAAGCTCATCCGGAAATATCTTTCCTGGATTTAAAATATTATTGTGGTCAAAGACGCGCTTTATACTTTCCATCAACTCCAAATGCGCTTTGGAAAAGGCAATATCCATAAAGTTCTTTTGCACATAACCAATGCCGTGTTCACCGGAAAGTGTTCCTTTTAATGAAACTGTCAATTCAAAAATTTCTCTAATTCCAATTGGAACTTGCGTTTCCCAATTGTCGTCGGTCATGTCGCCTTTAATGATGTTAACATGTAAATTTCCGTCGCCAGCATGTCCGTAGCAAACCGATTTAAAACCATACTTTACACCTATCGTCTTGATTCCAGCTAATAATTCTGGCAACATATATCTAGGAACAACCGTATCTTCTTCTTTATATATTGAGTTTGATTTTACAGCTTCACCAACAGAACGCCGCATTTTCCATAAGGCATTTTTTTGATCTACGGTATCGGCAAATAATACCTCATCAATTTCAAATTGTTCTACAACGTTTAAAATCTTTTCAGCTTCAAGCATCAATATTTCAGGATAATTTCCATCCACTTCTATCAACAAATGTGCTTGATGTTCTGGCTTTATTGTGATGCTAATACCTTCTACAAATTGAACTGCCCAATCAATAGCGTCACGCTCCATAAATTCCAATGCACTTGGAACGATTCCGGCTCTAAAAATTAGAGATACCGCTTCACAAGCCTCATTAGCTTTATAAAACGGAACCATCATCAATACATTGTGATTGTTTTTAGGTAATAATTTTAAAACAGCTTTGGTAATTACTCCCAATGTGCCTTCACTACCCACCATCAACTGAGTTAAATTATACCCAGTAGAGTTTTTTAACGTATTGGCACCTGTCCAAATGATTTCACCATTGGGTAACACCACTTCTAAATTAAGTACATAATCTTTAGTCACCCCATATTTAACAGCTCTTGCTCCGCCAGCATTTTCGGCAATATTTCCGCCAATCCAACAACTTCCCATACTGCTTGGATCAACAGGATAGAACAAGCCTTTTTCGGCAACAGCTTCGCGCAATACTTGATTGATAACAGCTGGTTCAACGGTGACTTGCAAATTTTGCTCGTCAATTTCCAAAATTTTATCTAAACGTTCCGTTGACAAACCAATACCTTCATAAACCGATAACGCGCCACCACTCAAACCCGTTCTGGCACCAATTGGTGTTGTTGGAATTTTATATTCGTTGGCCACTTTTAGTATAGCTGAAATTTCCTGAGTATTTGCTGGCTTTACAACTACGTTTGGCGGAAAAACATAATCTTCCGTTTCGTCGTGACCATAATGATTTAGGGTTTCAATATCAGTGAAAAGATAGTTTACACCAACTATTTGAGTAAGCCTTTGGAGTATTTCAGGGTTTAGTGCCATTGTATAAATTTAAAAAGCAAAAGTAAATTATTTCACAGAGATACACAGAGAAAAAATTAAAGATTCACTGCGTTTTAAGAAGATTCTCCGTGAGTCTCTTTAAAATCTTTATGACCTGAGTCAGTAGGACGAACAGACGAAGTAATCTCTTTATAACAATTAGAAAATTCAGAAAAGAAGCTTCTTAAAAAATGAAGATGCAAAATTATTAGCAAACAATATTTTACTAAATTTACCCAAATGATTTTCCCTTGAACGAAAAGCAGAACAAAAAATCAGCGTTACATGAAAAAGAAGGTATTCCGCAACCGGAAAGTTTCAGTGCTTCTTCATTGGAAAAAATTTCGAAAAGCAGAAAAATAAAACCTTCGACAACTGAATTGATAGATGGGATTTTAGCATCTGAAAAAGTGGCTTTGAGTCGGGCGATAACTTTAGTAGAAAGTACAAATGTTTCCCATCTGTTGCAAGCCAATGAAATAATCAACGGCTGTTTACCTTATGCTAATAAATCGGTTCGGATAGGAATTACCGGGGTTCCGGGAGTTGGAAAATCAACTTTTATTGAAGCTTTTGGAAAGTATCTAACTACTTTAGGTAAAAAAGTGGCAGTCTTAGCCATTGACCCAAGTAGTACGATTTCGCATGGTAGTATTCTGGGGGACAAAACCCGAATGGAGGAATTAGTTAAAGACGAAAACGCCTATATACGACCATCAGCTTCTGGAGAAACATTAGGTGGTGTAGCTCGAAAAACAAGGGAAACCATTATCCTTTGTGAAGCGGCTGGATTTGATACTATTATTATAGAAACCGTTGGCGTAGGCCAAAGTGAAACCGCAGTTCACTCGATGGTTGATTTCTTTTTGTTACTAAAAATTTCAGGCGCTGGAGATGAATTACAAGGAATCAAACGCGGCATTATGGAAATGGCTGATGCGATTGTTATTAATAAAGCTGACGGAGATAATATCAATAAAGCCAAACTAGCTAAAACCGAATTCAACCGTGCGTTGCATTTATTTCCCGCTAAAAAATCAGGTTGGATTCCAACTGCAGCGACTTGTAGTTCCATTACTAAAGATGGAATTGACAGCGTTTGGGAAACGATGTCAAATTATTTTGAGTTGGTCAAAGCCAATCATTATTTTGAAGAGAAACGCAAAGAACAAAATCAATATTGGATGATGGAAACCATAAACGAGCAACTGAAAAACAATTTTTACCATAATATAGACATCATAAAACTATTGGAAGCAAATAAAAAAGCAGTAGCTAATGATGAAATTTCACCTTTTGCTGCTGCTCAGATTTTGTTGAAGAAGTATTTTAGCTAATCACTTTTTTTCTTTGACAGAAATGATGCTGTTTTCTTCTTTAGAAATTCTTTTTTAGACAAAAGAAGTAGCATCATGCAGAAGATAAGCGTCCAACTAATTCTGGATTGAAGTCTGTCATATACGTTTGCCAATGAACCAACAACAATAGCATTTACTACTATTCCCAATAAAAAAGTAAAAATGATTAACTGTGTGTGAATGTCAATACTTTTTCTTTTATTTTTAAAGGTAAAAATGTAAAAAAGTAAACCTGCAGAAATCACTAAAAACATATTATTGATATAATTAATAAAGGTAAAATCAAGTCCTTGATCCCATAAGTTTCCATTTTGTCTGGATTGTTTATACTGGTTTAACTCAAAGGGAAAATGCTTTTCAATTTGAGCATAAGGTGGACTTGTAGGGTCTTTGTACCAATTGGAAACAAGTCCAGAGCCAACATCATTTTGAAATAATTGAGTAACAGAAGAAAGTATTGAGTTATAGGTAAATAATGCAAGATGTTTTGGACTCGTAAAAATATCAAACAGTATATCGTTAAAAGGCTTTTCTGAACCTGTCCATCCTCCATTTTGATACAATGGACTATTGGGATTCCAAAGCAGTTCGCGACTTGTTACAGGAAGTGAATCTTTACAATGACATAAAACATAATTATCATTTTTACATTCATCATCTAAAAAGGATTTTAGCACACCGCTATCTAGCATTTTTCCCATCAAAAAAACATGACTGCCCTGATTTATTTTAAATGTACTTCCTACAGCATAGTTCACCAAAGAACCGGTTACAATAGAAAGTGTTACAATAATTGTTGGTAATAAAAAAGACAATTCTTTCTTTGCTTTCGGAATAAATTTAGTTCTGGTGATTACAAAAAGTCCTAATACCATCAAAATGGAAATTAGGTAATTCGAGAAATGAGCATTTATCGAAAACACTAACAGTAATGACAAAATAACTTTTTGGTAAATTTTATAGTCCTTTTTTAAAGCTAATAAAAGTAGAGTGCCGATAGCAGTAACCGTAAAAATATCAGGCATTATTTGACTTGTATACCATCCTAAACCGGTAAACCAT
>CALQCV020000083.1 GCA_943329165.2 Candidatus Nitrotoga sp. CP45
GTGATGTTGTCTTTGTCATAAACTACGTGAACATTTTGATAGGTATCATTGTAATTAGTCATCGTAACATAATACAAATTTAATTTGTGCATGTTGAATTCGTGGAAGTCTTTTTGTGAAAGCGCTTCGGTCAATTCACGCCCTCTATCGGTTCTGAAATTAAAGAAAATCACGATATCATCATTTTGAATAGTGGCAATTGGTTTGTCATTAGCATCAACTACTGTCAGTGGAAGAATGAATTCATCGGTAACGGTATTGGCATAACTTTCGGCAATGCTGTCAACCAAATTTTTGGTGTGTTTTCCGTTTCCGTTAACCAGTAAATCATAAGCTAACTTTACACGTTCCCAGCGTTTATCTCTGTCCATGGCATAATAACGACCAATAACAGTGGCAATTTTTGCCGTAGTATTTTGAAGATAATTTTCTAAGTCTTGTATATAGCCTTTCCCCGATTTTGGGTCAACATCGCGACCATCGGTAAAGGCATGAACAAAGACTTTTTCCAAACCAAAATCCTGAGAAGCATCAATTAAACTGCGAAGATGTGAAGTATGTGAATGAACGCCACCATCAGAAACCAATCCTAAAAAGTGAACCGCTTTGTTATTATCCTTAGCATATTGAAAGGCGTTAATTAAAGGCTGTTCCTGGCTCATGGTTTTATGGGCAACCGCCAAATTGATTTTTGCCAAATCCTGGTAGACAATTCTGCCTGCACCAAGGTTCATGTGCCCCACTTCACTGTTTCCCATTTGTCCTTCGGGTAAACCAACGTTTAGGCCATCAGTTCTGAGCTGTGCGTTTGGATATTTTAAGTACAAACTATTTATAAACGGGACATTAGCATTGTCTATGGCGGAAACTTTTGGATCTGGAGATTTTCCCCAACCGTCCAATATCATTAAAATTACTTTTTTGTTCATCAGAAATTATTTTAACAAAGATAAAGCTAAAAGTTAAGTTTTAGAAACGAATTCTCTCCTTTGGTTTTGTAAACGATTTGGAAAACTTGGAGTTTTTAAACGAATTGTAATCTATAAAATAACGAACACTTATAGAAAAAATATGGTCTAAGGTTTTGTCGTTTAAATTAGATTTTAAATTGTCTAAGTAGTCTTTTTCTATAATAGAGCCAAATTGGGATGCAAAGGAATTATTGCGGTATAAAATAGAAATTTGACTTCCTGGAGCAAACCACCAAGAATAAGATAAATCTAAATTCCAAGTAGCAAAATTTCGGTCATTATTGGTAGTGTAGGACGGATTTTCTTGTAAGCTACCATCATTTAACAAGGTATAAAAGGTATTGTACTCAGCATAGGAAAGATAATGCCTTACGGATAAATTAATATTCATGACATTATTTATTGTGTATTTGCTAGATAATGTATTTGAGAAAGTAGTCCTGTCTCTTCTTCCCATATAAATTTCATTCATAGAAGCATCATCGTCAACATAGCCTACATTATTTTTTTGAACATTATATGAAAATTCATAGATTAAGGAAATATGGTCATTAAAGCGGTATCTCGGACCTACATATAAACCGCAGTTAATGCGCCCCTTTTCATCAACAATTTCGAAGGAGGGATTCAAATCAAGAGCGAATTTTCTATTGTAGTTAGATGAAAAATAGGCAAAAAAACTATAGCTTTTGGGTATAGTTAAAAATCGTTCGTCATTACTGCTTCTAGCCTCATAAAAATCATATACTTCAATAGGTCTAATGTTGCTACCAAAATTAAAGAAGTCATTTTTCTTAGTAGAAAAATTAGATTGCAAACTTAAATTGGCTCCTTGAATTCGGTTCGTTCTATTGTCAAATTCTGAATAAGCATTAAAATAAATACCTAAAGAGTTGAAATGTTTTATTGGGTTTAAAATGCGATAACTGGCATTTCCAAAATAGGCTTGATAGTGGTTTTGAAAATTAATTCCGAAATCGTTATTGTTCCAATCATCGGAAAGATACTGACCACCAGCACTATATCGATATTTTCCTTTGGTTTTAGCAAAATTAATAGAAGTGTTGTACCCTTTTTTGTCTTCTAGGTCTTGATAATGATTCACGTAACTATACTTATAATCCCCGCTTATCTTAAATGAATTTGATTTGGTGTTCAAATCATAAACTAATGCGGAAACATTGGCATCTCTAAAATCACCATCTCGCATCACGTTGGTATTTATAAATGAAATAGAGGAGTTTTTTCTAAAGCGTTGGTCCAATACAAACACGTTGTAGTTGGCTAAAGGCTCCGTGGTCACTGAACGCGTTTCTCCCGTAACTGTGTTTCTTATTTCGTCAACAGTTTTATTTGTAACAGCGTTAAGAACCCCAATTCCCATACCACTTTTGGTTCTCCCAGATATTTTTAAAGCGTTTAATAAATTGACAACTGTGGGATTTTCAACATAGATTTCATTACTGTTGAGTTCTGAATTTAAGGAAGGATTGCCGCCAATTCTTCGAGAATATACCAAATTACCAATACTGAAAAGTTCAGTGCCTTCTGTAAAAAAAGGGCGGTTTTCATTAAATTGTTGTTCAAATGGTCCGAGATTTAATTCCACTCTATCAACGGTAGTCTGACCAAAATCGGGAACAAGTATAGCATCTAAAGTAAAAGCATCATTGATTCCGTATTTCACATCCAATCCACCTTTAAATTCTCCAGTCGTTTTTTGACTATCATTAGCATTTATATATTGAGAAGAGTAGGGAATAAAAAACAATCGGGTTGGAGTTTTTATGTTTTCGATACCTTCAAGTATTCCGGCTTGATTGGCTTCGTTATTAATGTTGTTGTTGATTAAATTCCAATTAAATTGTTGCCTGTCTCTTATGATTTCTCTATAAAAATTTATTCCCCAAGTTTGCTTTGCATCCGCGGGAAATCGTAATGCCGCATACGGAATTTTCATTTCAATGACCCAACCTTTTTCGGTAATGGCAGTTTTACTATCCCAAATGGCATTCCAAGAAAAATCTTCGCTATTATTTTCGGCATACACACAATCCATTTGAACACCGGCAGCACTCACAAAAAAGCGAAACTCTTGTTGTCCGTCATTGTATCCGTTTATTTGAACACCAAAATGATCAGCAGTAACAAAATTGTCTCTTAAAGCTAACTCTTTTCCAATTTTTGAAGGTTCATTATCACTTAAAGTTGCGGCAATGTAGAGCGCCTCATTCGTGTATATTATTTTTACTTCAGACTTTCTTTCTGATTTTTCGGGTTTCCCGTTATCTGGATTTGTCATCAAAAAATCGGTAGCAATTTCCGCATCTTTCCACGATGCTTCATCAAACTTTGCGTCAATTACTATTTTTTCTGAAGTGATTTTAGTATGTAGCGTTTTTTTTGGATTTTGACTAAACAAAGTGCCTGTAACAAGGAAGACAATGCAAATAGTATAAATGGAGTATTTCGGCATTGGGGCTTTGGTTAGTCGAGCAAAATTAAATATTAATTTCTGATATACAACTCCCTTGAGGTTAAAATGATTCAGGTACAATTAGTTAAAAAAGATTAATATTATCTTAATAAAGTGAAAAATGTTTTTATTACATAAAATTTATTTTATGTTTGTACGACCAAATCTAACGTTTAAAACCTATTTAATCAATGAATTATAAGTTTTTTCCCTTGTTTTCTGTTCTTTTCTTGATGTCGTTTACGAATCTTCCAAACAACGAAAACGCCAAAATAAAAAGTATTGTTGTAGAAGCTAAATCGGTTTCAAAAAACACTTCTATTTTTAATCAATTGGATTCAAATTGTTTTGAATTGCCGAGTTTTGATTGTTTTAACACAGCCTTGAATGGATTTTATTCACTGAGAGAGAAAGGGCTTATTGAAAAAAATATACTCACTCTTATCGATTTTAGTATGTCTTCAAATACAAAACGTCTTTGGGTGATTGATTTAGAAAAAAATATTGTTTTATTCCAAACCCTTGTAGCTCATGGAAGAAATACGGGTGAAGAATTTGCTAAGGATTTTTCAAATCAAGCAGAGTCTTTCAAGAGCAGCGTTGGGTTTTATGCTACAGGTGAAATTTACAACGGCAAACACGGAATGTCTTTAAAACTTGATGGTCTTGAAAAAGGATTGAATGACAAAGCAAGAGAAAGAGCTGTTGTAATTCATGGTGCTGACTATGTTTCGGAATCATTCATAAAACAAAATAAAAGATTAGGAAGAAGTCAGGGCTGCCCTGCAATTCCTGTTGAAATGAATGCCAAAGTTATCAATGTGATAAAAGATAAATCGTGTTTATTTATCTATCACCCTTCTGCAAAAGAAGCAATCATTTCTAAATTAGGTTCATAATTTTTTTACCTAATACTTGATCGTGTCCAACAGCCAACATTTAAATAGCATTTCCAACACTTCCGTATCCCATTTTAAAATCAGGATATCCTACTTCAAATGTTTCACAAGCGATTTATTTACTCTTGACATTTGCTCAAATTAAAACTTTTATTGGTAACTAAATGGTTTTGTTGGTGTTATATTTCCAGAAAGTAGGGAATCATTTTTTTTATAAAAAATTTGCATCAAAAGAAAGTTATTCTTTATATTTGCAGTCATAAAATTGCGGAAGTAGCTCAGTTGGTAGAGCTCCAGCCTTCCAAGCTGGTTGTCGCGAGTTCGAGCCTCGTCTTCCGCTCTGAAATCCTAAACTGAAAAGTTTAGGATTTTTTATTTTGCGCTATGGTGAGAAGTTTATCCCGATGACAATTGGGAAGCCTCACCTGCCTGCCAGTTGGCAGGTTTTCCGCTCTGAAAGTCTCAAACGAAAGTTTGGGATTTTTTTATTTTATGGCGTTTCCTTCGGGTCGCGCTTTTCGCTATATCTTTTTCAAGGATTGATATGCCTCACTTCGTTCGGCCAATCCTTGAAAAAGGATGTCGCTGCAATCGCTAACGCAAACCATTATTTAATCCAAGACAAATCGCTCTCTGATTCCAATTCTTCCGGAGTTTGATTTTGTCTGAACAATCGAGCGGTCAAATTACCTTTCAATAAAATGGTTGAACCATTCAATTCCAGCCAACTTCCTTCACGTAATCCTAAGACGGGAGCATGATTAAAAGCATGAAATTCTTTAATTCTGGTTTCTCGTGTTTCACCCATGTGTTTACTCTGTAAATCGGCATCGAGATAATGGGGGTTTAAATTGAAAGGGATTAATCCTAAGGTTTTAAAACTTGGAGGATAAATGATTGGCATATCATTCGTAGTTTGTATCGTCAATCCAGTTATATTACTTCCGGCGCTTGAGCCAAGATAGGGCGTACCGTTTTCGACAACTTTTGCCAAAACTTCCATCACGTTGTTTTGATATAATTGTGTTACCAATAAAAAAGTATTTCCACCTCCAGTGAAAATTCCCTGCGCCTTTTGGATGGCTTCGATAGGGTTTTCAAATTCATGTAATCCTCTGACTGCTTTATTTATTTTGGCGAAAGCCGAACGAACGGTATTTGTATAATCATCATGCGAAATTCCACTGGGACGTGCATAAGGGATAAAAAGTATTTCGGCACACGCTCCAAAATGAATCTCTAATGTTGGCAATAGGTATTCCAAATAGTTTCCACCATGAATAGTTGATGTACTAGCGATGATCATTTTTTTACTCACAAGACTGTATTTAAGTTTAACATAAGATTATAAAGTTTTAGTAATCTAATCAGCTATTTTTACATCGTAAAATTAGATTAATGAAGTTATTTAAAAGTATAATTATATTTTTATTTTTTGCTCAAACTTTTGCTCAAACATCCACGTTGACTCTGTTAAAAGGGAAAATAACTTCCCAAATCAAAGAACTGAATGATGTTTATGTAGCTAATTTGCGTTCAGAATCAACCACGACTACAGATACTAATGGAAGCTTTTCGATGTTTGTAAAAGTGGGTGACACCCTGCAGTTTTCGGGTTTGCAAGTGGTAACTAAAAAAGCAGTGGTAATCGAAAATGATATAACCAAACAGCTTTATGTAGTAAGTTTGGAAGCTAAAGTTAATCCGCTGGATGAAGTAGAAATCAAACAATATAAGAATATCAATGCAGTGTCGTTGGGAATATTACAAAGGCGGGCAAAAGTATATACGCCCGCTGAACGAAAATTAAGAACGGCCGAGGAATTTCATTGGTATAGCCCATTATTAATTCCCTTTGGAGGAATGCCTGTTGATGGATTGATAAATTCGATTAGCGGACGAACTGCCATGCTTAAGAAAGAATTAGCTGTTGAGAAAAAAGAAAAGTTATTGCAAAAAATAGAATATCTCTTCAAAGAGGAATATTTTTTAGAAAACCTAAAAATCCCAAAAGAGTATCTTAGAGGATTTTGGTATTATGCAGTTGAAGACTCAAAACTGGCTGATGCACTGAACACAAAAAATAAAATGATGGCTCGTTTTATTTTTTCAGATTTAGCAACTAAATATCTGGAATTATTAACTACAAAATAATTAATTTTAATCCGTTGGGTGAAATTAACCAAAAGTAATTAATAATATTTTTTTGATTTAAATTTAAGCTCAATTAGAACCCAAATGTCAGTCTGAGCTTGTCGAAGACATTTAAAAAGACACATTTCGACAGGCTCAATGTGACAATCGATATAATATTAGCTATAAATAATAATTTCACCCAACGGTTTAGTTTTATTACTTTTAAAGAATGAAAAGAAGTTTTAAATTCCCCTGTTTTATAGTAATCTTCCTATTGCTGACTGCTGCAGGCTATCATCGTTTTTACACCGCAATTTTTCAAATTAATTTTGTGCCTCAAAAGAAAATGGTACAAATAACTACTCGAATTTTTATCGATGATTTTAATGATGCTTTAAAAAATCAATATCATAAAACCACTTTTTTGGGAACAGATAAAGAAACGCAAGACGATATTAATTTGATGAAAAAGTACCTTTCAGAAAAATTAAAATTAACAGTTAATGGTAAATTTGAAACCATGAATTATTTGAGCAACGAGAGAGAGGATAAGGTTCTTATTTGTTATTTTAAAATTAATAATATAACAAAATTAAAATCACTTGAAATTGAAAACTCTATTCTCACAGAAGTTCATCCGGAACAGCAAAATATTATACAGTTTAGCAATAATGGAACTAAAAGCAGTCTTCTTTTGTCTGGTGAAACAACTAGAGGAATGTTAAAATAATTTTTAAATATTATATCCATAAAAATAATTTTACTTTTACTCCTTAAATCTATAGTTAATGAGATTAACAACTACCTTTTTTTCTTCTTTATTTTTTATCACCGTAAGTTTTACTCAAGCTCAAGAAGCAACTAAAACGGCAAAAACAGAGGAACGAAATCCTGATAAATTCAAACAAATGTATGATTTGTTTGCAACACCCAATATGTACCGTACTGCTTCTGGTGCGCCCGGACCAGAATATTATCAGCAACAAGCCGATTATAAAATTGATATTGAGTTAGACGATAAAAACCAAAAATTGTACGGTACGGAGACCATA
>CALQCV020000084.1 GCA_943329165.2 Candidatus Nitrotoga sp. CP45
AGCTGTAGAACAAGACGATCATTCTTTTTTAAAGCTGACCATTAAAGTACGTGACAAGATTGTTGCCGATGGTTTGAATGACGATACTTTTGATGTTACCAACATCGGTGTGCATTTAAAGGCAAAGGAATTCAATCAAATTTTGGATGACCCAAATACCATTGTTGTCGATTTTAGAAATCATTACGAAAGTGAAATAGGCCATTTCAAAGGTGCTATAACTCCGGATGTGGAGACGTTCAGAGAAAGTTTGCCCATCATCAACGAGCAACTTCAGAACCATAAAGAAGATAAAAATCTGGTAATGTATTGTACTGGTGGAATCCGTTGTGAAAAAGCTTCGGCTTATTTTAAACATCAAGGTTTTAAAAATGTATTTCAGTTGGAAGGTGGAATTATCAATTATGCCAAGCAAATTCAGGAAGAAGGTTTGGAAAGTAAATTCATTGGGAAGAACTTCGTTTTCGATCATCGCCTTGGTGAAAGAATTACGGATGATATCGTTTCGCAATGCCATCAATGTGGAAAACCTTGCGATAATCACACCAATTGTGAGAACGAAGGTTGTCATTTGTTATTTATTCAATGTGATGAATGCAAAACTGCATTGGAAAACTGTTGCTCGACCGAATGTCAGGAAATCATTCATATGTCTTTGGCTGACCAAGTAAAATTGCGTCGTGGCGTGAAAAATGGAAACAAGATTTTTAGAAAAGGGAAATCGGATAAATTAGTATTCAAACATTCGGGTGAACTTTCCGATAAATCATTGGCTATTGCGGAAAAGCCAAAGGACATTCGTCAAAAAATAAAAGTCAAAAAAATACTAATTGGCAAAGCCGAACATTATTATGTAAAAGCTGGTGTCGGACTTTTTATTATCGAAAATAACGAATTAAATGTTGACGATAAGATTATAATTTCAGGGCCTACAACTGGGAATGAAGAAATTGTTATCGAAAAAATGTTCGTTAACGGAAGCGAAAATATAATTGCAAAAGTTGGCGATAAAGTAACTATGAGTTTGCCTTTCCGAATTCGTTTGTCCGATAAATTGTTTAAAATTATTCCCTAAAAATTTTCGTTTTTTAAGACCCCAAATTCCAAATTCAGCCGAAAAAATGCACTTAGAATTTGGGGTTTTTTTATTGGAATTTATTTTTTTAAAATACTATCTTTACCAATTAATCGTTTTATGAATTATAAGTTGCTTTTTGCAATACTCAATATATAATTATGGCTTGTCAAAGTTGTTCAACATCTGATGGTGGCGCACCTAAAGGATGCAAAAATAATGGAACTTGCGGCACCGATAGCTGCAATAAATTAACGGTTTTTGATTGGTTGGCCAATATGAGTTTGCCCAATGGAGAAACTGCTTTTGACTGTATTGAAGTTCGCTTCAAAAACGGTAGAAAAGAATTTTTTCGGAATACCGAAAAACTTACGCTTAGCATTAGTGATATTGTAGCTACTGAAGCTTCTCCAGGACACGATGTCGGAATAGTGACGCTTACTGGAGAACTAGTCAAAATTCAAATGAAGAAAAAAGGCGTGAATCACAGTAGCAAAGATATACCGAAAATATACCGAAAAGCTTCCCAAAAAGACATCGATATTTGGAGTGATGCACGTGATAAAGAAGCTGCAATGCAGGTGAAAGCTCGTGAATTAGCCATTATCCATAAACTAGAAATGAAAATTTCAGATGTCGAATTTCAGGGTGACGGTTCCAAAGTAATTTTTTATTACACTGCAAGCGACAGAGTAGATTTCAGACTTTTAATCAAAGATTATTCGCGTGTATTCAACACTAGAATTGAGATGAAACAAGTTGGCTTGCGACAAGAAGCAGCGCGCCTTGGCGGCATTGGTTCTTGTGGCAGAGAATTGTGTTGTTCTACTTGGTTAACTGATTTCCGAAGCGTAAATACGTCGGCTGCTCGTTACCAACAATTGTCTTTAAATCCACAAAAATTAGCCGGACAATGCGGTAAATTAAAATGCTGTTTGAACTACGAATTAGACACTTACTTAGATGCTCTAAAAGGTTTTCCTGATTTTGAAACCAAACTAAAAACAGAAAAAGGCGATGCTATTTGCCAAAAACAAGATATTTTTAAAGGACTAATGTGGTTTGCCTATACCGATAATTTCGCCAATTGGCATGTTTTAAACATTGAGCAAGTCAAAGAAATAATGGCTGAAAACAAGCAAAACAAAAAGGTGAGTTCTCTTGAAGATTTTGCTATTGAAACGATTGCTGAGCCTGAAAAAGATTTTAATAATGCTATGGGACAAGAAAGTTTAACTCGATTTGACCAACCCAAAAAGAGCAAAAACAAAAACAGGAACAAGAATAAAAACAAGGTTTCAAGTCCACTCGAGCCACAGTCGAACAGAGCTAAGCCAAATCAGAATTCAAACGAGGTTAAGGTTAACAAAATTGAGTCTTCTGAGACAAAATCAAATGTGCCAAATCCACTCGAGGCGAAGCCGAACATGACGCAGTCAACCCAAAATCAAAAAAGAGAGCAAGGTAAAGGTCAAGGTCAAAACCAGAAACCAGCAGACAAAAAACCTATAATCATTAAAAAGAATGAAAATAAAGAATAGCATCCTTTTTATTTTACTACTGATTTTGGTGATTTCGTGCGATAAACGCGGCGTTTTTGACGAATATAAATCGGTTGGGAAAACTTGGCATAAAGACAGTATCGTGACTTTTGAATTGCCAAAATTAGACCCAAAAAAGTTGTTTAATTTGTATGTGAATGTCAGAGATAACGACGATTACCCATTCAATAATTTGTTTCTGATTGTTTCTTTGGAACAGCCCAACAGAAAAGTAAAAGTTGACACGCTTGAATACCAGATGACAAATCCGGACGGAACACTTTTGGGAGATGGCTTTTCGGATATTAAAGAAAGTAAGCTTTTTTATAAAGACAAAGTACACTTTACTCAAAAAGGGATTTATAAAATTCACATACAACAGGCCACGAGACAAACAGGAAAAATTGAAGGCGTAACCGCACTTTCCGGTATTTCAGATGTTGGCTTTAGAATAGAATCTACAGAATAAAATTATGGCACAAAAAAATATCACTCCTGTCAAAGACATTAAGTACTATCAAAAGAAATTTTGGAAATTATTTTTTTATGGTCTTGGAGTAATGGCTTTGTTTTTCACTCTAGCTTCCTGGGGATTTTTTGGCAGTATGCCATCTTTTGAAGATTTAGAAAATCCAGAATCTAATTTGGCCACAGAAGTTATTTCTTCTGATGGTGTAACGATTGGGAAATTTTACAACGAAAACAGAACGCCAATAAAATATGAAGACTTGCCACAAAGTTTGGTAAAAGCTCTAGTCGCCACTGAAGACGAGCGTTTCTACGAACATTCCGGAATTGATGCCAAAAGAACTTTAGGTGCTGCATTAAAATTAGGCGCCAATGGCGGAGCGAGTACATTAACACAGCAGTTGGCCAAATTATTATTTCATGGTGAAGGATCAACTTTTAAACTCTTCCGTGTCATTCAAAAAGTAAAAGAATGGATTATTGCGGTTAAATTGGAACGGCAGTATACCAAAAATGAAATCATTGCAATGTATTTAAACAAAGCCGATTTTGTGAATACCGCTGTCGGAATTCGTTCAGCTGCCAAAGTTTATTTTGGAAAAGAGCCCCGTGACTTGACTATAGACGAAGCGGCAATGTTTGTCGGAATGCTTAAAAATCCATCTTTATACAATCCCTTACGCCGATTAGAAAAAGTGCGTTTACGAAGAAATACGGTTTTGGGTCAAATGGTTAGAAATGGTATTTTAGATAAAGCTACAAAAGACAAATTAGCGGCTCAACCCATCATTTTAAACTTTCATCCAGAAAGTCACAAAGAAGGAACGGCTACTTATTTTAGAGAATTCCTCCGCGAATACATGAAAAATTGGGCGAAAGAAAATAAAAAACCAGACGGAAGCGATTGGGATATTTATAGCGATGGTTTAAAAATCTATACGACCATAGATTCAAAAATTCAAGAACATGCCGAAGAAGCGGTTCAGGCACATATGAAAAATTTGCAAAAAGAATTTTTTGCTGAGCAAAAAGACAACAAGAATGCGCCTTTCCTAAAAATCACTCCAGAGGAAACTCAAAGAATCATGGACAATGCCATGAAAACCTCTGAACGTTGGCGTGTTATGAAAGATTTGGACAAGTCAGAGGAAGAAATTATTGCTTCATTTGAAGTTAAAACAAAAATGAAAATATTTTCCTGGAAAGGTGAAATAGACACGTTGATGACGCCTACGGATTCCATCAGATATTACAAACATTTTCTTCAAGCCGGGGTAATGTCGATGGAACCGAAAACCGGTCATATCAAGGCCTGGGTTGGCGGAATTGATTATAAATATTTTCAATATGACCACGTTGGACAAGGTGCAAGACAAGTGGGTTCGACTTTCAAACCTTTTGTTTACGCCACTGCAATCGAACAATTAGGAATGTCGCCATGCGATTCAATTATAGATTCGCCGTTTACGATTCCAGTTGGAAAACATCACGTTACTGAATCTTGGACTCCAAAAAATTCGGATAACAAATACCGCGGAATGGTTACTTTGAAAAAAGCACTGGCCAATTCTATCAATACGGTTTCGGCAAAACTGATGGATAAAGTTGGACCCGAAGCTGTAGTCGCCTTAACCAAAAAATTAGGCGTAAAATCAGACATTCCTGTGCAACCATCTATTGCACTTGGTGCCGTTGAAATTACTGTAGAAGATATGGTGGCCGCTTACAGCACTTTTGCCAATCAAGGCGTTTATATAAAGCCACAATTCATCAGCAGAATTGAAGATAAAAATGGTGTTGTGCTTTACGAGCCGGTTCCGGAAAACCATGATGTTTTGAATAAAGATATCGCTTATGCGGTTATAAAACTTTTAGAAGGTGTTACTGAAGAAGGCTCTGGAGTTCGTCTAAGAACACAAGGTGGCGGAAGTGGTGACAATCGTTGGACGGGTTACCCATACATGTTTACGAATCCAATTGCTGGAAAAACAGGAACTTCTCAAAATCAATCTGATGGTTGGTTTATAGGAATGGTGCCCAATTTAGTTACCGGAGTTTGGGTTGGCTGCGAAGATCGTTCTGCTCGTTTTAGAGGAATCACTTATGGCCAGGGCGCAACGGCTGCTTTACCGATTTGGGGTTATATGATGAAGAAATGTTATGAAGATAAAGATTTGCTAATTTCAAAAGACCCGTTTGAAAGACCTGATAATTTATCCATAAAAGTAGACTGCTGGACGCCGAGAAAAGTCGAAGTCGACTCAACAGCAGTTGTCCCGGAAGAAGAACAAAATACAGATGAATTTGGATTGTAAAAATTAGGATTTATTCTGAATTTATTTCAGAAGCTTTTTCCTGCTGTCCGCAGTATCTTTTTTGTCACCTCGAGCCCAGTCGAGAGGCATTTTATAACAAAAAAGGATACTTGCTTCCATCAGGGCTAAAAAACAGAATAACAAACAACCATGATCAACAAAAAAGTAAATTCCGTTCAAGAAGCACTGCAAGGCATTGAAGACAATATGACTATAATGCTTGGTGGCTTTGGGCTTTGCGGTATTCCAGAAAATAGTATTGCCGAATTAGTAAAGAAAGAAACAACCGAACTAACCTGCATTTCAAACAACGCCGGTGTCGATGATTTTGGTCTTGGATTGCTTTTGCAAAAAAGACAAATCAAAAAAATGATTTCTTCGTATGTTGGAGAAAATGCCGAGTTCGAACGTCAAATGCTTTCAGGAGAATTAGATGTTGAACTTACTCCTCAAGGAACATTAGCCGAAAAATGTCGCGCAGCTCAAGCCGGAATTCCAGCTTTTTTTACACCCGCAGGTTATGGTACCGAAGTCGCGGAAGGAAAAGAAACTCGTGAATTCAACGGAAAAATGCACATAATGGAATTAGCCTACAAAGCTGATTTCTCCATCGTAAAAGCTTGGAAAGGCGACGAAGCTGGAAACCTTATTTTTAAAGGAACTGCTCGAAACTTCAACGCTTGTATGGCTGGCGCCGGAAAAATTACCGTTGCCGAAGTAGAAGAATTAGTACCCGTTGGTTCACTAGATCCAAATCAAATACACATTCCTGGAATCATGGTGCAACGCATCTTTAAAGGAGAGAAATTTGAAAAAAGAATAGAACAAAGAACAGTAAGAAAAAGAGAATAGAACATAGTAGATAGAAAATAGATTTTACAATTTCTCTTTTCTATAAATGATAATCTTAATGAAACTTAATTCCTTAATGGTTTAAAAAAACATTTATGTTAGGTAAAGAAGAAATCGCAAAACGAATAGCCAAAGAAGTTAAAGATAAATACTTTGTCAATCTTGGTATTGGCATCCCTACTTTAGTTGCTAATTACGTTAGAACAGATATTTCAGTAGAATTTCAAAGCGAAAATGGCGTTCTCGGAATGGGACCATTTCCGTTTGAAGGCGAAGAAGATGCCGATATTATCAATGCAGGAAAACAAACTATAACAACATTACCCGGAGCAAGTTTTTTTGATTCGGCTTTTAGTTTTGGAATGATTCGTAGTCAAAAAGTAGATTTAACAATTCTTGGCGCGATGGAAGTTGCCGAAAACGGTGATATCGCTAACTGGAAAATTCCAGGGAAAATGGTCAAAGGAATGGGTGGCGCTATGGATTTAGTAGCTTCTGCCGAAAACATAATCGTTGCCATGATGCACGTCAATAAGGCTGGCGAAAGCAAAATCCTAAAAAAGTGTACGTTGCCATTAACTGGAGTTAGCTGTGTTAAAAAAGTGGTAACCGAATTAGCCGTTTTAGAAATAACGCCAAAAGGATTCAAACTATTAGAACGCGCACCTGGCGTTTCTGTAGAGCATATCATCGCTTCGACTGAAGCCGACTTAATTATTGAAGGAGAAATTCCGGAGATGGTTATTGATTAAGATACTGCAATAAAACTTCAGAAGCATTGCCGAAAGTATTCGTTTTTTCAGTGATGCTGACCGCTCGTTTTTTATTCAATTTATACGTCAAATCAAATTCGGTCGTAAACAATATTGCCGACATGAAAGGGTTATTGATGAAGGTAACCAACTTATCACGAGCCGTATCGATTGTATGAATTTCAATTACTTCTTCCTGCTGGAATTTGTATTTAAGTTCCATTTTCAAAACACCTTCTTCTACAATTGGGCGAACATAAATATTCATCAAATCGGTGTTTCCAATCGTTTTTGCTAAGGTTAATTTCGCAAAGGTTCCATCAGCTAAACTGGCTTTGACATTGTTGTAAAAATCTTCAAAAGCTATGTAAATTGACATTTCGTTTAGAATAAATTGAAGTGTAAAGTTATGGAAAGTTGCAGAATTTTACTTGTTTTCCTGCAAGGTTTCAAAAACCTTGTAGGTATGTTTAATCATATATACCTACA
>CALQCV020000085.1 GCA_943329165.2 Candidatus Nitrotoga sp. CP45
CATGATTTTCATGCCTGTAATCATTCGCACATAAACTGAGGCAAAATAAGAAAGTAACACTCTGCTTAAGGGCCAATTCACCACGTTTACACCCGTTACATAACGAGAACCGATGGCTAAATCGGCACCGTTGGAACGGCAGGCTTCATAAAGTCGTTCTAAATCATTTGGGTTATGCGAAAAATCGGCATCCATTTCAAAAATGTACTCGTAATTGTGCTCCAATGCCCATTTAAATCCGTGAACATAAGCAGTGCCTAAACCTGATTTTTTCTTTCTGACGGATAAAAATAATTTATCTTGAAATTCACTTTGCAATTCCATGACTTTTTCAGCAGTTTTGTCTGGAGAATTATCATCAACAATTAAAATATGGAAGGTTTTATGTAACGAAAACACAGCTCGAATAATACTTTCGATGTTTTCAATTTCGTTATAGGTTGGAATAATTACAATACCATCATTCATAGTAAGTGCCGTCAAACTTAAATGCAAAAATAAACTTTTTATCAGAGCACTATCGTAATAATTATATAATAATTTTTAAGAAATAAAAAATTAGTAATTTTGCTGTGATTATGATAGAAACTATTTTACAGCCAAGAATTTTAGAACCTAGAGATTGGGCAACCTGTTTGTTTGTTTTCTCTTTTGTTTTGATTGCAATTACCAAGACTGCATTTGAAACTAGGTTTAGCGAATTTCTGAGAATTTTGGTTTCCGATAAATACATAAAAGTGTACAAAGATACTTCTCACCTGATGAGTGGTTTTACGGTATTGCTGTTTATTGTACAGCTTATTTCGTTTTCTTTTTTCATGCAATTGGTGCTGAATTATTTTGGTTATGTTTCTAAAACCGATTGGGTAATTTTTCTTCGGATTTTTACCTTTTTTGGAATATTTGTGCTTTCAAAATTCTTAATAGAAAAGATAGTGGCAACCATTTTTAACATAGAAGAATTTGCCGAACAATTCAATTTACAAAAAGTTAGTTACCGAACTTTTATCGGATTGATTTTAATGCCGATAAATATTTACTTGTTTTATAACAATATCCCATCAAATATTGTGATTTACTGCATAATTGCCGTTATTTTAACAATTAATTTGTTTTCATATCTTGTTTCGTTAAAGATTTATCAAAACTTATTCATAGGTAAGTTGTTTTATTTTATTTTGTACCTTTGCACATTTGAAATAGCGCCCTACTATTTTATATATTATTTGTTTACAAAAAATTTAGCACATTAGAATGTCAAACTTGAAAGTGAAAACAATTTTGGTATCACAGCCAGAACCAAAAGTAGAGAACTCACCTTATTTTGAACTGCAACAAAAGCATAAGGTAAAGATTGATTTTCGATCGTTTATCCATGTAGAAGGTGTAAGTGCAAAAGATGTCAGAGCTCAAAAAATCGACTTAAATAACTACACGGCAATCATTTTGAACAGCAAAAATTCTGTGGATCATTTTTTTAGAGTGGCAGAAGAAATGCGTTATAAAGTTCCTGAAGATTTAAAATATTTTTGCCAATCAGAAGCGATTGCTTTTTACTTGCAAAAATATGTGGTTTACAGAAAACGGAAAATCTACGTTGGTCAAAAAGACTTTGTTGATTTATCTCCATTAATCAAAAAATATAAAGAAGAAAAATTTCTTTTACCAGCTTCAGATCAACTGAATTATGATGTGCCACAAACATTGGATGCATTAAAAGTAGATTGGACACAAGCAACTTTTTACAAAACAGTAATGAGCGACTTGTCTGATTTGGCAGATGTTTATTATGATGTTTTGGCATTTTTTAGTCCAACCGGAATAAAGTCGTTGTTCAAAAACTTCCCGGATTTTAAACAAAACGACACCCGTATTGCTGTTTTTGGAAGTACTACTCAAAAAGAAGCTTTAGATCACGGATTACGTATTGATATTTTAGCACCAACACCAGAAACACCATCGATGACCATGGCTTTGGAAAGATATATTGCCGACGCCAACAAAGGAAAATAATAATTATTTTACCATCATAAAAAAGCCATTCTCAATTAAGGGAATGGCTTTTTTCTTTGGTTAGGTTGGTTAATTATAATGAGGCCCAGCTTCCACCAAGCTTTTCCCTTGTTCATTGTCAGTATACTGTTCAAAATTTTTAATAAAAAGCGATGCTAAGTTGTTGGCTTTTGTATTCCAATCTGTAGCATTTTCATACGTCTGTCTTGGGTCTAAAATTGATGAATTTACATTATGCAAAGACGTTGGAACTTGAAAATTGAAAACCGGAACTATCTTGGTTGCTGCGTTTTCAATTGAACCGTCAAGAATTGCGTCAATAATAGCGCGTGTATCTTTTATCGAAATACGTTTCCCTGTCCCGTTCCAGCCAGTATTAACCATATATGCTTTGGCTTGGTTTTGCTCCATTTTTTTAACCAATTCTTCTCCGTATTTTGTTGGATGCAAGGACAAAAATGCTTTTCCAAAACAAGCAGAAAAAGTTGGTTCTGGTTGCGTTACTCCTCTTTCTGTTCCCGCTAATTTAGCTGTAAATCCAGAAAGGAAATAATATTTGGTTTGCTCAGGTGTTAATTTTGAAACTGGCGGCATCACCCCAAAAGCATCGGCGGTCAAGAAAATTACTTTATTAGCGTGACCTGCTTTTGAAATGGGTTTAACAATATTATGAATATGATAAATCGGATAAGAAACTCTGGTGTTTTGTGTTACGGAAGTGTCTTTGAAATCAATTGTTCCATCAGCATCAACCGCAACATTTTCTAATAGTGCATCTCTTTTGATGGCGCCATAAATATCTGGTTCGTTTTCTCTGCTTAAATCTATGGTTTTTGCATAACAACCACCTTCAAAATTGAAAACGCCGTCGTTATCCCAACCGTGTTCATCGTCGCCAATTAATTGTCGTTTCGGGTCAGTAGACAATGTTGTTTTTCCTGTTCCCGAAAGACCAAAGAAAACAGCAACATCTCCGCCTTCACCTTTATTTGCTGAACAATGCATCGAGGCGATTCCTTGTAATGGCAAATAATAATTCATCATAGAAAACATTCCTTTTTTCATTTCGCCTCCATACCAAGTTCCTCCTATAACTTGGATTTTCTCGGTTAAATTAAACGCGACATAGACTTCAGAATTTAATCCGTAATCTGCAAAATCTTTGAAAGAAGTTTTAGAACCATTCATTACAATGAAATCTGGCTCGCCAAAATGTTCTAGTTCCGCTTCCGTTGGGCGAATGAACATATTGGTTACAAAATGCGCTTGCCAAGCAACTTCCATAATAAAACGGACTTTCAACCTTGAGTTTTCATTGGCACCACAAAAAGCATCAACAACATATAATTTCTTTCCGGATAATTGCGTAGTTGTATTGTTTTTTAAAGCTGCCCATGTACTTTGGTTTATGGGTTTGTTGTCATTAACTACTTTTTCAGAATTCCACCAAATGGTATTTTCGGTGATGCTATCTTTAACAATGTATTTATCTTTTGGTGAACGACCGGTAAAAACACCTGTCATAACATTTATTGCACCAAGTTCTGTTAGTTGCCCTTTTTCAAAACCTTCTAAATTTGGATTTAACTCATCAATGTATAACTTTTCAAAGGGAGGATTGTGGATAATTTCATGAACGTTTTTAATCCCATATTTTTCTAACGAAATCGATTTCGTAATTTGAGCGTAGTTCTTCATAGAAATTAGTTTGTATTGTATATTAAATTAAATCACAAAGGTAAAAATTAAATTCTACAAACTATTTTTTTATTAAATTATTATCTTTTTGCTTTCAAAATATTCCAAAATAAAATGCTCCAAGCCATTATTAACAAGGCTCCGCCAATTGGCGTGACAATTCCAATAAATTTAAAATCAACTCCTGTTATCGCTTTTGTAGTTAATAAATATATGGATCCCGAGAAGAAAATTACTCCAAAAATCACCAATTGAACCACCATTTTTTTTGCTTTTTCATCAAGTAGCGTAGTGAGCCCTAAAAACAATAAAAACAATGCATGATACATTTGATATTTTACGCCGGTTTCAAAAGAAGAGAGTTGCTCAACCGATAGTTGTTTTTTTAAAGCATGAGCACCAAATGCTCCTAAAATAATTGCTGTCACTCCCGTCAAAGCAGCAATGCTTGTAATTTTTCTTTCCATTTTTATAAAAGTATACTAAAACACAAATTTATTCGTTATCTGAATACAATTAAAGAAATTTCACGTTTCTTTTGGTATGTGAACTATTATAAAAAATTTATATTTGCACTATCAATTTACAATCATGAGAAAAATACTTTTTATACTTTATTGCGTTTTTGTTTTCAGCCCTATCACAACCGTTAATTGCCAAACTATAAAAGCTGGCGAAAAACTGGTTTTTACCGGCTCCTATAATATGAGCGGATTGATGACACAATTGGCGCAAGTTACCATGTCAACCGAAAATATTACGACTGCCAAAAATACCTATTTGCATTTAAGTTGCGAATTATCAACGTATAGCAAATGGGATTCGTTTTTCAAAATCAGAGATTTATATGAATCTTATGTAAATCCGACAACCTTAAAACCAAGTTTGTATAAAAGAAATATCGACGAAGGCGGTTGGACCAAAAAAGAAAAATACGTTTTCAAAGGAAACACAGTTAACAGTACTTCTAAGAAAAGAAATAGGCCTGAAACCCAAAACACCTTTACGATTGGCAGCTCAACACAAGATGTGATTTCGCTTTTGTATACAGTAAGAACTATGGATTTATCGAAATTTAAAGTTGGACAAACACAAAACTTAATGATTGTTTTTGACGAAAAACAAATTCCCGTTACCTTAAAATATATGGGGAAAGAAACTATCTCCGCCGGAAATTTGGGCAGCAAAGAATGCTACAAACTATCGATTGGCGCTAAAACCGATGCCTTAAAAGGAAAAGACAAAAATCTAATTTGGCTTACAGCCGACTCAAAAAAAATTCCAGCTTTGTTAAAATTTAGTATTCCTGTTGGAACTGGACAATTAACGTTAACCTCAGCAACTGGGCTTTAATCATGAGAAAATTATTTTTAGTTTTAGGAATACTATTTACGGTTTTAGCAATCGTTTTTTCGGTTTTACCGATGGGTACTATTGCTTTTTTGCCAATTGGCGTGGCGATAATTTTTTGTTTGTTATTGCTTAAAAAAGCTGCGGCAAATCAAAAAAAACTTCCTAATTTTTTACTAATTTTATGTGTGCTTTCTTCCGTATTTGTATTAGGGAAAACACTTCTGATAAAAGACGAAGTGGTGAAAGACTCCAAATTTGAAAAAGAAAAAATGGAAACTAAGAAAGAAGCCAAAAAAGAACTCGAAGATTTAGAAAAGGATTTGGAATAAAAACAACCGCATGAAAAACATTTTGATCATCGGTGCCGGACGCTCGGCATCTTCATTAATAAAATATCTTTTAAGAAAATCTGCTCAGGAAAACTTGAAAGTTACTATAGCTGATTTATCGGTAGAATTAGCCAGAAGAAAAACATATAATCATCCCAATGCCAACCCAATTGCTTTAGATATAAATGATGTTGAACAACGCCATGCAGAAATTCAAAAAGCGGATATCGTAATTTCAATGTTACCAGCACACATGCATATTGAGGTGGCAAAAGACTGTGTGACTTTTAAGAAAAACATGGTCACGGCTTCTTATATTTCGGATGAAATGCAAAATTTGGATGAAGCTGTAAAAGCTAATAACTTAATTTTCATGAATGAAGTAGGCCTCGACCCCGGCATTGACCACATGAGTGCCATGAAAGTGATTCATGAAATTGAAGCCAAAGGCGGTAAAATGATTTTATTTGAATCGTTTTGTGGCGGTTTAGTTGCTCCGGATTCAGATGATAATCTATGGAATTATAAATTTACATGGGCTCCGCGAAATGTGGTTTTAGCTGGTCAAGGCGGCGCTGCTAAATTTATTCAGGAAGGTAAATACAAATACATACCGTATCACAAATTGTTCCGCAGAACCGAATTCTTTCATGTGGAAGGGTATGGAAAATTTGAAGGTTATGCCAATCGTGATTCCTTAAAATACAGAAGTATTTATGGTCTTGACGACATCCTGACTTTGTATAGAGGAACGATCCGAAGAGTTGGTTTTTCCAAAGCTTGGAATATGTTTGTGCAATTAGGCATGACCGATGATTCTTATGTAATGGAAAATTCAGAGACGATGAGTTACCGTGATTTTATCAATTCCTTTTTACCATTTCACGCATCAGATTCTGTAGAATTAAAAACCCGAATGTCACTTGGTATTGAACAAGACGACATCATGTGGGACAAATTAATGGAACTCGATATCTTTAATAAAAATAAAATTGTTGGACTCAAAAACGCTACTCCGGCACAAATTTTAGAACGTATCTTAAACGACAGCTGGACATTACAACCCGAAGACAAAGACATGATTGTGATGTACCACAAATTTGGCTACGAACTTGATGGTGTTCGCAAACAAATAGATTCCAAAATGGTTTGCATCGGCGATGACCAAATATATACTGCAATGGCAAAAACTGTTGGGCTACCTGTTGCTGTTGCAACTCTCCAAATCTTAAATGGTAAAATATCAACTCCAGGCGTACAATTACCAATCAAAAAAGAAGTGTACGAACCCATTTTGAAAGAACTAGCAGCGCATGGTATCGTTTTCAACGAAACCGAAATGCCTTATGTTGGTTATAATCCTGATAAGTTGTTGGGGAATTAAAATACCAAAAAAATTGACCGCAAATTCGAAAATTCAAATAAATTAATAATTTGCGAATTTGAAGTTATTTATTCTAATGTTGTATTTGAGTTCTATATTGAAACTAAATTTCTATTTTTGCTTTAAATTCACAACTTATGAAAATAAATCAGCTGCAAATAGAAATTGATGGTATCGACAAAGAAATTCTTCGTGATTTGATGGAAGATGCTCGAAAACCAATATTGCAGATTGCCAATAAAATTGGAATTTCTGGTGCAGCAATTCACCAACGATTACGAAAACTAGAAGATGCTGGTGTGATCGCCAGTTCTAAACTGATTGTAGATAATAAAGTTTTGGGTTATAAAACGATGGCCTTTATTGGGATCTATCTCGACAAAGCTTCGAGTAATTCGGAAGCAGTTAAAGAACTTAAAAAAATTCCAGAAGTGTTAGAATGCCATTACACTACTGGAAATTGGAGTATTTTAATAAAAATAATTTGCCGAGATAACGAACATTTGATGCAGTTACTTAACAAAAAAATTCAGCCTATTGAAGGTGTGTCAAGGACAGAAACTTTTATCTCATTAGAACAGCAAATAGAAAGACAAATACAGTTATAAGTACGAAATACGAAGTTCGAATTTAAAATAAGGTTTAATAGTCAAAAATGGTTGGTAAAAATGCTGTGAAGCATTGTAAAATATGATATTCCCGAA
>CALQCV020000086.1 GCA_943329165.2 Candidatus Nitrotoga sp. CP45
CGCAATTGTTAGAGTATTGACAAAAGATTTAGGGGTAAAACCATCTCAATTAATTGCTGCTGGAAGAGGCGAATTTATTCCGTTAGTTGATAACAATTCAGCGGATAACAGAGCGAAAAACAGAAGAACACGTGTAGTTATATTACCAAAAATTGATGAGTTCTACGATATGATTGAAAAAGAAATGAAGAATCAGAAAAAGTAGGCAGTCGCCGTTTTCAGTCATAGTTTATAAAAAAACGTCCCGAGAAATTAGGACGTTTTTTTATTTAAGCATAATGTTGTCAACTGAGACTGCGACTGAACACTAAAAGATATCCGGATCGCCTTTTCCTTCACGAATAACTACAGGTTCGTAACCCGATAAATCGATAATAGTAGAACCAACATTATCTCCGTAGCCGCCATCAATCACTAAGTCAACCAAGTGTTGCCATTTTTCAAAAATCAATTCTGGATCGGTGGAATATTCCAACACTTCATCTTCATCGTGAATAGAAGTTGATACGATTGGATTACCCAACATTCGAACAATATCTAATGCGATATTATTAGCAGGCACACGAATACCTACCGTTTTCTTTTTTCGGAATGCTGACGGTAAATCGTTATTACCTGGCAAAATGAAAGTATATGGTCCAGGCAAAGCTCGTTTTAGAATTTTAAACGTTGACGTATCTATTTGCTTCACATAATCAGACAAGTTACTCAAATCACTGCATACGAATGAAAAATTGGCTTTCTCCAACTTAATGCCTTTGATCTTGGCAATGCGTTCCAAAGCTTTGGTATTCGTTATATCACAACCCAAACCGTATACAGTATCGGTCGGATAAATTACTAACCCGCCACTTTTTAAAGCATCGACTACCTTTTTGATAGCAACTTCGTTGGGTTTGTCTTCGTATATTTTTATGAATTCGGCCATAATTAAAGAATATAGATTAAAGAATATAGAGAATAGACGAAAGACTATTTTTTTTTTCTTAGTGGGCTAATTTAAATAAACAAAGTCTATGCTCTTTATTCTATTTTCTTTGTTCTTTCTTCTTTATCCAATCACATCTAACTTCGCAAATCGAAGTAATAGCTTCTTAATTCCACCTACTTCAAATTTTATTTCTGCTTTTTTATCTGCGCCCGCGCCTTCTAAACTAATGACTTCGCCTTTTCCAAATCGCTCATGAATTACCAAATTTCCAATGGTTAGTTTGCTGTCGAACAAATTCGTGTTACTTGGTGCATTTCCAATTGGTTTCAATTTACGAATATTTGCAGATGAAACCGGTTCATCGCCATACTTTTTTGGAGGAGTTCCTGCTGCTGGTTTGGCTAATCGCAATCTGGATTTATCGATATCACCAAAAATATCTAAATCAATTGTTGGTTTGTAACGATACCCAGTATCAACCGGATTCATATATTCAAGGTACTCATCTTTTATGTCTTCGATAAAACGTGAAGGTTCAGCATCGGTTAATTTTCCCCAACGATAACGCGATTGCGCATAGGTTAAATATGCCTGATGTTCGGCGCGCGTTAGGGCAACATAAAACAATCTTCTTTCTTCTTCGAGTTCACTTCTTGTATTCAAACTCATCGCACTCGGAAACAAATCTTCTTCCATTCCGACTACAAAGACATATGGAAATTCTAATCCTTTTGCCAAGTGAATAGTCATCAAAGCCACTCTGTCGTCATCGCCTGTATCTCGGTCTAAATCGGTTGCCAGTGCAACATCTTCCATAAATTCAGATAATGCACCACGCGCGCCATCAATTTCTCTTTGTCCTTCGATAAAGTCTTTGATACCGCCCATTAAGGTTTCGATATTTTCTATTCGAGCAATACCTTCAGGAGTTCCGTCTTTTTTAAGTTCCTGAATTAAGCCAGTTTTTTTGGCAACATGTTCTGTTAAGATAAAAGCATCTTGTTGTTCGTTGATGACTTGAAAACTCTTAATCATTGTCACAAAATCTTCCAACTTTTGCTTAGTTCCCGAATTCAACTTCAAATCAATCTTATCGATGTTTTCCATTACTTCAAAAATGGAACGCTTATAATGATTGGCAGCAACTGTAAGTTTTTCAATAGTTGTGTCTCCAATTCCACGAGCCGGATAATTAATCACGCGAACTAATGCTTCTTCGTCTTTTGGATTAATTACCAATCGCAAATAACACAATACGTCTTTGATTTCCTTTCTTTGATAAAAAGACAAACCTCCATAAATTCGATACGGAATATCGCGTTTACGCAACGCGTCTTCCATAGCGCGAGATTGTGCATTGGTTCGATAAAGAATGGCAAACTGACCGTTTAGCATTTGATTACGCATCTTTTGTTCAAATATTTCACCCGCTACAAATCGGCCTTCTTCACCATCGGTAACGCTGCGGTGGACTTTTATTTTGGAGCCATAATCATTAGCTGTCCATACTATTTTATCAAGCTTGGTTTTATTCTTATCGATGATGGAATTTGCAGCTTCAACAATGTTTTTTGTAGAACGATAATTTTGTTCTAACCGATAGGTTTTTACATTTTCATAATCCTTTTGGAAATTGAGAATGTTATTGATATTCTCACCGCGAAACGCATAGATACTTTGGGCATCATCACCAACAACACAAATATTCTGAAATCTATCGCTCAACGCACGTACAATCAAATACTGCGAATGATTGGTATCTTGGTACTCATCCACCAAAATATATCGAAATCGGTCTTGGTATTTTGCCAACACATCCGGAAAACGATTTAAAAGTTCATTGGTTTTTAATAACAAATCATCAAAATCCATTGCTCCTGCTTTGAAACATCTGTCAACATAATTAGCATAGATTTCGCCCAAACGCGGCTTTTTGCTCATAGCATCCTGCTCTTGTAATTCGGGATTGTTGAGATATGCTTTTACCGTAATTAATGAATTTTTATACGATGATATTCTGCTCAAAATTTGTTTGGGTTTGTAAATATCCTTGTCCAATTGCATTTCTTTGATAATCGCTGAAATCAATCGAACGCTGTCTTGGGTGTCATAAATGGTGAAATTGGAAGGAAAGCCTAATTTGTCTGCTTCACTTCTTAGAATGCGAGCAAATACCGAGTGAAATGTTCCCATCCAAAGGTTTTTTGCTTCGTTTGTTCCCACAATATCAGCGATACGCTTTTTCATTTCACGCGCTGCTTTGTTGGTAAACGTCAATGCCAAAATATTAAACGCATCTACACCCAAACTCATCAAATAGGAAATACGGACGGTCAGCACACGCGTTTTTCCAGAACCTGCGCCAGCAATGATAATCATTGGTCCGTCTTTCTGAAAAACAGGTTGTTGTTGGGCTTCGTTAAGTTGGGAAATGTATTGTTGCATTAAAAAAGTACCTAAGTTACTGAGTCGCTGAGTTGCTGAGTTTAAAAATCGTTTTGGACAAATTTAATGTTAGTTGACTTCAATTGCAATATAGATTTACTATTTATTCTATTATATTTGTGAACAATTAAAGACACTTTTTAACCATGAGTTCCGATAAAATTTTAGAATTACTAATGTATGCTGTTCCTTCCCTAATAACTGGAGGTGTAGCCTATTATTTGTTTGACAATTACTTTAAAGACCAACAAAATACGAGACGTTGGTTATTGCAAAGAGAGAATCAAAAACATTCGTTACCATTGCGTTTACAGGCATATGAAAGATTGGCTTTGTTTTTAGAGCGAATCAATCCTGCAAAGTTGTTAATTAGAGTGGCACCTTTAAGTGACAATAAAGTAGATTATCAAAACCTTTTGATTCATCATATTGAGCAGGAATATGAGCACAACATCACGCAACAGGTTTATATTACCAACGAGCTTTGGACGATGCTTTTGACTGCTAAAAACACCATCATTCAAAATATTCGAAAAACCACTTTGGATGAAACCGTTACCACCTCAGATCAGTTAAGAGAAAAGATTTTAAGCAATCTACTCGACGGCCAATCTCCGAGCACAATAGCTTTGGCTTATTTAAAAAACGAGGTAGCGGAAGTTTTAGGATAACAAAAATTCTCGATTTATCATCGGGATTTTTTGTTTATTTAAATTTAGAAATTCCGTCTTTTAACCAGGCTAAATAGTCATCAATATTTGGTGTATAGCTTATTGGAGTATTCAACTTTTCTTCTTTTAAATCGATTAAAACGTAGAAGGGTTGTGTGTTCGTTTTGTATTTAGTAATAATAAATTCCGTCCATTTATCGCCGATTGTTTTAATTTCATTGCCTGTTTCTTTTGAAACTGTTTGCTCCCTTTTTGGCAATTCTCTTTTATCGTCAACATATAACGAAATTAAAACCACTTCGTTTTTCAATACGTTTAAAACCTTTTCGTCTGACCAAACATTGTTTTCCATCTTACGGCAATTGACGCAAGCATAACCCGTAAAATCGAGCATGACAGGTTTGTTTACAATTTTGGCGTAAGCTAAACCAGTTTCATAGTCGGTAAAAACAGTTAACCCATGTGGCCCAATTTCGGCACCATTTGGTAATCCATCTTTATAAGAAGTTGCACTATTTCCGAAAAATCCGGTTGGACTTTCGCTATACGTTTGTGGCGGTGGAAAAGCACTAATCAATTTCAGAGGGGCACCAAATAATCCCGGAATCATGTAAATGGTGAATGCCAAAACAAGCAATCCTAAAGACAATCTCCCCACAGAAATATAGGTTAACGGACTATCGTGCGGAGTAGTTATTTTTCCTAATAAATACAAAGCCCAAGCGCCGAAAATAGCAATCCAAATCGCCAAAAAAAGTTCCCTTTCTAATAGATGTAATTGCAAAACTAAATCGGCATTGGATAAAAATTTAAACGCTAAGGCTAATTCTAAAAAGCCCAAAGAAACTTTTACAGTGTTCAACCAGCCACCCGATTTTGGTAAAGCATGCATCCAACTAGGGAACATGGCAAAAAGCATAAAGGGCAATGCCAAAGCAGTTGAAAAACCAAGCATACCAATGATTGGTGCAATGCCACCTTTAGAAGCTGATTCCACTAAAAGCGTTCCAACAATTGGTCCTGTACAAGAAAAAGAAACAATAGCCAAAGCCAAAGCCATGAAAAGAATTCCAATAACGCCACCTCTATCGGCTTGTCTATCAACTTTATTTGCCCAAGAATTCGGCAACATAATTTCAAAAGCACCGAGAAAAGAAACTGCAAAAACGACTAAAAGCAAAAAGAAAAAAACATTGAACCAAGGATTTGTTGACAAGGCATTCAACGCATCAGCACCAAAAATTCCTGTAATAGCTAATCCTAAAACAACATAAATCGCTATAATTGAGATTCCGTAGAGAATAGCATTTCGTTTTCCCTGTGCCGGATTTTTACTTTGTTTGGTAAAAAAGCTAACGGTCATTGGAATCATTGGAAAAACACATGGTGTCAATAAAGCAGCTAAACCACCAAGAAAAGCTAAAAAGAAAATAGTCCACAATCCTTTTTCATCTTCTTTTTTTAGAGCTTCTACAACGGTTTTTGTTTCTGGTTTGGTAGTTTCACTAACCGTAAATTGAGATGAGCTAGCGGTATCTATTTCTGCAATATTAGTTGCTGTTTCTTCGGGAACTTGACCATTATTTGGTAACTGAAACGTAAAACTCATATTGTCATTGATACACGCCTGTTTGCAAACCTGATAATCAATTTTAGCTTTTATCGAAGTAAGTTTGGGATTAAGAATTTTTACCTTTTGAGTAAAGATTACGTTCTTTTCAAAGAAATATTCATCTACTTCAAAAACATCATTGAATGCTTTTTTATATGGGCTTTCTTTAACTTTTCCAACCAATTCATAGTTGCCTTTTGACTCTTTAAATTCAAATTCTGCTGGCAATGGACCATCTGCCGGTGTGAATTGAGAATAAACATGCCAACCTTCGTCAATCTTTCCTTCCATAACCAAATTGAATTCGGAATCAGATAGCTTCTCTACCTTTGTGGACCATTTTATCGGTTTTACAATTTGTGCATTTAGGTTGGCTAAGGCCAAAAAACTAAAAAGAAAAAAAAGTAGTTTCTTCATTGGGCTGTATAATTTATTTTTAAAATTTTTGTAGTCTCTTCAGTAACTTTAAATCGCTCGTCCAACCTTTTTCCGATAACCCAAACAATTTGATTCTCAGAACATAAAAGCCAAATACTTGATTTGTCCAATAAAGAAAATTTTTCATCTTTAAAAAACTTACTGAGCTTCTTTCTTCCATTCATTCCACTTGGATAAAACCAATCGCCTTCTTGCCATTTTCTAATTTCTAAAGGAAATTTGAGTTTATCTTCATCAACAAATATAGTATTAGTTGCCTGAATCGAAATGTCATCTACGTTACAAAACGCCATTTTTAAGGGAAATTTAACTTCTCTTTGATCTTTGGAAATCAAAAAATTAACAGGCTCAATTTCATTTTGTTTGGGGAATAAAATCAATTCATTCCTGTCTTTCAATAAAACATGAGTTTCTGAAAATACTTGTTTTCCTGATTGCGCTGCAGCCAAATCATTAATTGAATCCCAATCGCTAAAACCAAAAGGTTCAATCCATTGATACAAATACGCTTGATAATTGGGCAATTGCATCAATTCGGGTAAATTAATTCTCTTTTGAAAATTAATGTCAGTGACCACTTTTCGATATACCATTCGGGAAGCATCATCCACCAAAGACTGGGCTTGTTGCAGATTAGAAATTGTTTTTTGGAAAGAATCCAACAAACTTGGATTAAGTTCTTTCAGCACCGGAATCACATCGTGACGCAATTTGTTTCGCAAATATTTATCGGAAGCATTGCTGCTGTCTTCGCGCCATTCGACATTACTTTCGTTGGCGAAAGCTTCAATTTCATTCCTTGAAAAAACTAACAACGGACGGATAATATTTCCGTTTTGTTGCGGAATTCCGGTCAAACCGTCTAATCCCGAGCCACGCGTAAAATTGATTAAAAACGTTTCCAAACTATCATCCAAATGATGCGCTGTTAGGATGTAATCGAAATTATTATTTATCAAAAGTGTATTAAACCATTTGTAGCGAAGGTTTCGGGCAACAACCTGAATGGATAACTTTTCTTTTTCTGAAAAGGATTTGGTATCGAATTTTTTAATAAAAATTGGTATTTGCAATTTTTCTATATGGGATTTAACGAAGTCTTCATCTTCATCACTTTCCTCACCACGCAGTTGAAAATTGCAATGAGCTACACTGATGTCCAACTTCAACTCATAACACAAATACAACAAAACCATACTGTCAATGCCTCCACTTGTTGCCAAAAGTAATTTCTTTTCATTTAGAAAAGCAAGGTTTTGATTTATATGGTTTTGGAATTTTGTGAGCATAATTTAAGTCAAAAGGGATTAGGGAAAAGGGATAAGTTATTCCTCTAGTTTTTTA
>CALQCV020000087.1 GCA_943329165.2 Candidatus Nitrotoga sp. CP45
ATAACCTCTAAAGAAATTTAGAGGTTATTTTTTTATTTAAAAGTTGTAAATCCGACATAAAATAGTTCGAAATAACTCCCCTCTTTTCCACATTAAAAAATCGTAATTATCATATTTTATGATAGTTATGATTTTTATTTATTATAAATTGTACGATTATTGTATTGTAGATTGAAATTGAGTAAAAATATAGAAATTTATAAAAACTAAACCACTATGGACTTGAAGTCCATAGGTTTGGTTGGCAGACTAAAAGTCTGCTAAATTTGTAAAACTTAATTTATCAACACAAATTACACAAATTAGCACAAATTAATTTGTGAAAATTTGCGTAATTTGTGTCAAACTTTTTAGAAGCTGAAAGCAAAATGCACTAAAGTGCATAGTTTTAACTATTTTTGAGACCAATAAATGTCTGTTTGTTTATTTCTTCGATGTAATTTTTTCTTTCATTAATTTTTGTTTCTTGTGCATTTGAGTAAAAACTTCCTAAAATCAATAAACCTAATGCTATTTTTTTCATAATTTTTAAATTGGTTTCTCGTTTTACTCTTTTACAAACTTGCTTGCGTTGTTATCTGATACCTTTAGATAATAAATACCTTTTGATAATTGCTCTAAATTGATGGAGGTTTCAACATCGTTAAGCTTGCCATTTAAAACTACTCTTCCTAAACTATCGAATACATCATAAGGTTGGTTGATAAGGTTACTGTCAACTTTTATATTTAAGACATTTATTACGGGATTTGGATATAGTTTTATACTATTTGTTTCAAATATTTCTGAACCTAAAGTTGCACAATCAAGACCGCCATCTGTGATAGTCCAACCATAGGTGCTAATTAAAGAAGCTCGGGCAGTTGCACCGTTACAATATTTAGAATTACCTCCACTAAAAGGCACATTTAACTTTAAAGGAGTTTCATTTGGACTTATTGTTGACCAACCTATAAGAAGCGCATCATAATTAGCTGCAGAAAGTTGTACTCCTGTGAACATATCGGTCATAATAGTCACATTACTCACATTCCAAGACCCAATAGGTTGGTTAAAGGCAATTGCACCACCCAGCATTTTCCACATATCAGTTACACGAGACACATTCCAAGACCCAATATTTTGATTAAATGCGCTTGCACCTGCAAATAGTCTACTCATATCAGTCACATTAGACACATTCCAATTTCCTATAGGTTGGTTAAATGCACTTGCGCCTGTAAACGTACTATTCATATCAGTCACCTTTGATATGTTCCACCTTGATATGTCCTGATTAAATGCTCTTGCATCAAGGAAAGTATTTCTCAAAGTTAAAACATTAGATACGTTCCAATTACTTATATCTTGGTTAAAGCTATTTAAAGTCCAAATAAACATAGAAGACATATTTGAAACATTAGACACATCCCAAGAACTAATAGGTTGATTAAAGGCGGAAGCACTTTCAAACATATTAGACATATCGGTCATAAGAGTTGTTACTATATTATTAAAAGGAATAGGTGTTGTAGTACTTGGCCTTGTAAAATAAGTTATGCCCGTTTGAATGTTTTTAGCATAATTGGTAATATTGCTTTTTGTTGAATTATTAACAATAGCAAACCATTCCAATGTTCCTCTTGGACTTGCTTGAACAAAGTAAGGAGAAGGAACTGTAGTGCCAGTCCATTTAACAGTAACACCATTTGCATCTAAAACGATTGCTTGTGCTTTTATGGTTTGAGCGGTTAAAAAAAGCGTAATAATTAAGAGTACTATTTTTTTCATAAGTATTGTTTTTTAAATTGCAACCAAATGTAAGAAAATAAATTAAAAATAAAGTTGGTAAAAATTTTATGATAAAAAATACTACTTCTGAAATTGAAAATTATTCACTAAAACTATGGACAGTAAAAAATTAAAACAGATAACAAACCAGTTGAAGAAATCTTTTGATAATTGGGATTTTAACAAAGTCATTAATTTAAGTAAAGACGAAACTCAAACTCGTGACAACTTAATAGATCCTTTTTTCAATATTCTAAACTACTCCAAAACGGATGACTACGCTCAAGAGTACATTGCGGATATGGGCGATAAAAAGGGTCGCAGAGCTGAAATACTATTCCCGGTAAAGTGAGAGGCAACTCTTTTTTTAAGATTTATTGCTTTACCTACATAAACCACTTTTCAATCCAGATTGTGAAAATATTATACTCCGGGTTTTTCCGGCAGTTGTGCAAAATCCTGAGGTGGAAGATTGGGCTGTAGCCTTTGATCCTGCGCGGTATTTTTTATCATTTTATTAATTTCACCATCAATGTCTGATTCTATTAAACGTGAAAGCAATATTGCAGTAGCGTTAGCATCGCCTCCAGCTCGGTGTGCATTTTCAAGTGGGAATACGGCTGTAACTGGCATTACCGCCTGTGGTTTCAATATCTACTATGGCAAATTCTTGTTTTTTCATTTGATTTATTTAATTGGCGTTCGGGCCGCCTGGCTCCTTCGCTAAAACAGTTCACATGACTCTTTAGCCTCGCTCAGTTCGGCTTTTAGCCTCGGGTTTATACGCTCGACCCCATTCTTTGTCTAGGTAAGTTAATTTCGTGTTCTTGAGGATAAGGTGCGCGTTGAGTCATGCTAATATCTTCCCGGATTTGCTGTTGTGTCTGGAAGCGCTTTTCGTCAGTAGCGGAATAACGTGGATCTGGAATAAAAGGCATTTTTGACATTTTTGAAATTGTAACTGTTGGAAAGTGGTAATCAACTTCAACTTGGCCAAGTAAAAGGTAACATCCTCCGCCTTTGAATGGGTATTTCAAAAGACAATCGGCAAAATGAGCTGTATCAAAAAAATCGCCATCAGCATCTATCCAAGTTCCAAAAAACATATCGCCTTTTTTTGTGGGTACATGTTTTCTCGAAATCAAATAAGCCAACATTCTAACTGTTTTTTTATGATGCTTAGTCAATTCTCTTGCCATTACATCACCTCGATACGAAGTTTGCAATAAATTAAATGGTGTAACCGAAACAGGAAAATCCAATAGTTCAATTTCATCAAAGGCATCCTCAAAAGGCGAACGCTCTAATACCGGCAATTTATATTCTTTGACTGGTTCCTCTAGTAACAGTAAACTTCGATTTTGAGGTTTAAAATTTATTAGAATCAATCTTGCAATTATTAAAAGTTCATTTTTTCTTTTGCCAGTAAAACGAAAAGCACCAATGAAAATCAATATCTGTATGCCTTCAATTCCTATTGGGACTCTATTGATGAAATTTTCTAAAGATTGGTAAAAACCATTTATGCTTCTTTCTTTTACAATCTGTTCGCTTGTTTTTGAATCTAAACTTTTTAAATGCTGAAATCCTAGATATATGTTCTTTCCATGTACATTGGTTTGGTACTCACTTTTATTGACACATGGATTATGAATTTTTGCCCCTGACATTTTTGCTTCGTGAATATAAACTTCAGTACGGTAAAATCCACCAAAGTTGTTGATTACAGCTGTCATGAACTCAATCGGATAATAGGTTTTCAAATAAAGGCTCTGATAACTTTCAACCGCATACGATGCTGAATGTGCTTTGCAAAAAGAATAGCCCGCAAAAGATTCTATCTGCCTGTAAATTTCCTGGCTTAATTGTTCTGGATGCCCATGCTTTTTACAAGAGGCAAAGAAGTCATCTTTTACCTTTTGTAATGCAGCTTTAGAACGTCCCTTGCCGCTCATAGCACGACGTAAAATATCTCCATCAGCAGCAGGAAGGCCTCCATAATGTAATGCAATCTTGATTACGTCTTCTTGATAGACCATAATGCCGTAAGTTTCTCCTAACTGTTCTTTAAAAACATCATGGAAATATTCAAATTTATCTGGATAATTATGGCGGAAAATATATTCTTTCATCATTCCCGATTGTGCTACTCCGGGACGAATGATTGATGAAGCTGCTACCAATACTTTGTAGTTGTCACATTTTAATCTACGAAGTAAGCCCCGCATGGCTGGACTTTCAATATAAAAGCAACCTATGGTTTTACCTTGGCTTAAAAGTTCATTGCAGACTTTCTCATTTTTAGAAAGAGAAGTATCTCTAATATCAACATCGATTCCTTGATTTTCTTTAATTAGCTTCACAGTGTCGTCAATGTGACCTATGCCGCGTTGGCTTAAAATATCGAACTTATCAAAACCAATATCTTCAGCCACATGCATATCAAACTGGACAATGGGAAATCCTTTTGGTGGCATTTCAAGCGCAGTAAAATTGGTTATTGGTTCTTCGGAAATGATAATACCACAAGAATGCATACTTCGTTGATTAGGATATTTCTCCAGCATAATACCGTATTCCTGAACCATTTTAACCACCGCATTTTTGTTGTGTTTTTGCATTGGATTTTTGGCCAATTCGTCCAGTTCCTCTTTAGGTAAACCAAATACTTTACCGACTTCTCTAAAAATTGAACGGTATTTGAATTCGACATTCGTGCCACAAAAGGCGACATGATCTCTGCCGTATTTGTTGAAAATATATTCTAAGATTGTATCGCGTTCACGCCATGACCAGTCAATATCAAAATCGGGTGGTGATTTTCGGTTGACGTTTAAAAAGCGCTCAAAATACAAATCGAGTTCCAAAGGGCAAATGTTTGTAATATCGAGACAGTATGCAATAATACTGTTAGCTCCGCTACCACGACCAATATGTAAAAATCCTTGGTTAATACTGAATTGTACTATATCCCAAGTAATAAGGAAGTAACCACTAAACTCTAGTTCATTGATGACCTTTAATTCTTTTTCAACTCTCGCTTTTGCTTTTAAATTATCTGGTCCATAACGACGAATCATACCTTCATAGGCGAGTTTAGTTAATAATTCAATGTCATCGTGTTTGTTAGTGGTATAATGCTTCTTGTTTTTAGAAGTATTGAAATCATATTCAAAATTACACGCTTCTATTATGGCTTCAGTATTTTGAATAATTAGAGGATAGTCACTAAATTTATCAATTAGAATATTTATTGCAATCATCACTTCCGATGTCTTGCAATAATCGGTCTCAGTTAATTTGGTGCCAATACTATTCAAATCAATTGCTCTAAGTATTTTATGTAGGTTGAACTCTTTTTTGGTACGGTAAGTAACTGATTGCAATACAACTATTTTAGGAATCCTTCTTTTCCAAACGTAATTATAAAGTTTAGATAATTGTTCCGGATTAATACCAATAAATTCATTTTCCGTTAGTTCCTCCGGCACATTCTCAAATGGATAGATAACAAATACATTCTCAAAATCGGGTGCCTTTTTTGGAAGCGGTGTGTTTTCAAAATTATGCTTTGTTAATAGACGGTTCATTTCTGCAATTCCTTTTCTATTCTTTGCCAAACCTATGTATAACTGTTGACCATTTGACCGGAAGTCAATACCAACTAAAGGCTTAATGTTTAGGGCGGAACAGGCTTTTATAAAATCGTAAATGCCGGTTACTGTATTGACGTCTGTTAATGCCATTGCTGTAACGCCATAATCAAGCGCTTGTTTTACCAAATCCTGTAAAGGAATAGTGCCGAAGCGGAGGGAGTGATAGGAGTGGCAGTTGAGATACATATTATTTATTTTATTTTTTCTTTTGTCTTGATACAAAAGAAACAAAAAATCAAGCCTTAGATTATTCGGCGACCTGCTATTACTTGATACCTAAATCAAAAAAACTCGCTGCGCTCAAACAGTTTTTGATTTTACGGTATCTGCGTAATGCAGGTGCCCGCCTGCCATAATCTTATGGCGGACTAATCGGAATTTTATTTTGTGTTTCCTCCGCTGCGCTTTGGAAAGGTGTACTAAGAACTTTTTGCTGTTTTAATATGGAATTGGCTCGCCCGACGGCATCGAAGCCGTAGCGTTTTTTCATTTTATCTAATGCTTGGTATAATGCTACCATTTCTTCGGTGTCTTCAAACATATTGATTTGATAGGTGCCTCGAACTAGACCAGTAAATGATATTCCAACCAATCTGATTCGCATTCTGCGATTGTATAGTTTATTGAATAATTCTATCGCTAATTTGCTTAAAATATGATCACAAGAAGTGTAAGCTATTTTTCTTTGAAGATTTTCAGTATCAAAGTTGGCATATCTAATTTTCACCACCATTGTTGAAACAAGCCATTGTTCTTTACGTGCCTGATAAGCAAGTTTTTCAACCATACCCAAGATCAAAGATTCCACTTTTTTGATATCAATAGTATCCTGTAAATAGGTATGTTCTGTTGACAATGACTTTCTTTCGGTATAGGGTTCCACTGGATTATTATCAATACCATTCGCTTTCTTCCAAAGTTCAAGGCCGTTTTTACCAATCATACTTTGTAATACCTCTGCTGGTGTCTCAGACAATTTTTCAATATTTCTAATGCCTAATCTTGAAAGTAAGTTGAATGTTACTTCGCCTACCATGGGAATTTTACGTATTGATAATGGATTCAGAAATGGCTTAACCATATTTTGTGGAATTTCTAGATTGCCATTTGGTTTGCCTTCACCAGTTGCAATTTTGGAAACGGTTTTGTTAACGGATAATGCAAAGCTTATGGGTAGTCCAGTTTCTTTTGTAATGGTATGTATCAATTCGTTTGTCCATTTATAACAGCCATAAAACTTATCCATTCCGGTAATGTCAAGATAGAATTCATCAATACTTGCTTTTTCCACTAGTGGCGAATTCTCTTCAATAATTTGGGTTACTTCATGAGACTTTTTTGAAAATAATTCCATGTCGCCTTTTACAATTTTGGCTTGTGGACAGAGTTGCATTGCCATTCGGATAGGCATAGCAGAACGCACACCATAATACCTTGCTTCATAAGAACAAGAGGCCACAACACCTCTTTCGCCACCGCCTACTATTAGAGGAATCCCGTTTAATTGTGGGTTTTCTAATCTTACGCAAGAGATAAAAAAAGTATCTAAATCCATGTGTACAATGGAACGTGACATATTGTTTTTACTATTTTAGGTTAAAATATATTTTACAAAATTAGAATGATATTACCAAAGATTGTTATATTTGTTGTGAATTATATTACCATTAACATATGTCTATATTTTCCGATAATCTCAGGTACTTGCGTGTCAAAAGCAATATGACACAGCAAAATATTGCGGATGCACTTTTGATTCCGCGTGAACGATATGCTAAATATGAAGGAACAACGGATCCCCCTTTGGACTGCCTACGAAAGATTTCAAGGTATTATCATGTTAGTATTGATTTGCTATTATCTTTTGATATTCGACGTGTTCCGTACGAAGATTTTATTCAACTTGAAGATAATCGTATTTTACTTCCTATTACTGTTGATAAGGAAGGTGAAAACAGGATAGAGATTATTCAGGAAAAAG
>CALQCV020000088.1 GCA_943329165.2 Candidatus Nitrotoga sp. CP45
ATTCAATTTTTTGGATTTCTAAAAATCTAAAAATCTAAAAATCTAAACTTGATTACCCGCGAAACCATAGATAAAGTTTTTGAAACCGCACGTGTGGAGGAAGTCATTGGCGACTTTGTCCAGCTTAAACGCGCCGGTAGCAATTACAAAGGATTGAGTCCGTTTTCGGATGAACGCTCGCCGTCGTTTATGGTTTCTCCGGTGAAACAAATTTGGAAAGTTTTAAGCTCAGGAAAAGGAGGAAGTGTGGTAAATTTATTAATTGAGCATGAGCATTTTACCAATCCGGAAGCGATTCGGTTTTTGGCCAACAAATACAATATCGAAATAGAAGAAACCGAAACTTCTCAAGAAGATAAAATCGAAGCCAACGAAAAAGAAAGCATGTATTTGGTGTCTGAATTTGCCAAAACGTATTTTCAAGAGACACTTTTAAATTCAGAAGAAGGAAAAGCAATAGGATTGTCGTACTTCAAAGAAAGAGGTTTTACCAACGAAACCATTGCCAAATTTGGTTTAGGTTATTCACCCGAAACGTGGGATGCATTTACTAAAGAAGCTTTGACAAAAGGATATCAATTGGATTATCTTGAAAAGGTTGGACTGACTATTCTCAGAGAAGACGGAAAGCATTTTGATCGTTTTAAAGGAAGAGTGATGTTTCCGATTCAAAGTTTGTCTGGACGAACTTTAGGTTTTGGCGGAAGAATTTTGACCAACGATAAAAAAGCAGCTAAATATCTCAATTCACCCGAAAGCGAAATTTACCATAAGAGTAAAGTGCTTTACGGAATTTTTCATGCCAAACAAGCGATTGCCAAACAAAATAATTGCTATTTAGTAGAAGGGTATACCGATGTAATCCAAATGCATCAAGCCGGAATTGAAAATGTGGTAGCTTCATCGGGAACGGCTTTAACTCCGGACCAAATTCGATTAATCAACCGTTTAACAAAAAATATTACCGTTCTTTTTGATGGTGATGCTGCCGGACTTCGTGCTTCTGTTCGAGGAATTGATTTGATTCTCGAAGAAGGAATGAATGTAAAAGTGTGCACCTTTCCTGATGGTGAAGACCCAGATAGTTTTGCCAAAAAAAATTCGTATGAAGATTTAGTTTCGCATTTAGAAAATAACGCCAAAGATTTTATCCAGTTCAAAGCTTCGCTTTTAATGGTTGAAGCGAATAATGATCCAATTAAGAAAGCCGATTTGATTCGCGATATGGTTGTGAGCATTTCTAAAATTCCGGATAGAATTAAAAGAGAAATCTATATTCAGGAATGTTCCCGAATCATGGATATTTCAGAGCAGGTTTTATTAAATACCTTGGCTCAGTTGGTTCAAAAAGATATTTCGGAAGCCGGAAAAAAGTTTAAACAAGAACAAAAAGCATTTGAAGTTGTTAAAAATGAACCATTGGTTCATCATGAAAAAGTCAATATCGTATACGAATTGGAACGAAAAATTATTGAAATGTTGCTGCTTTATGGTTCTCAGGAAGCCGAATTTGATGATTTTATTTTGAAAGCCAATGAAGAAGGCGAAATGATAGAAGAGAAAGAAACCAGTACGATTAAAGTTCATCAAAGAATCTATTTGAGTTTGCAGGAAGATGAGGTTGAATTAGCAAACCCGTTATTTAAAGAAATCTACGGTGATTTAATCGCATACTATAACCAGAATGAGCAATTCAACATTGAACAGTATCTAATGCAATTGTCTGCCGAACATTCGCAGATGGTTACTGATATATTGATGTTAGAAGAAAAAGAATTACTTCACAATTGGGAAACCAAACACATTTACGTGAAAACAAAAAATCAAAATGTAAGTCAATACGTTACCGAAACGATTGTTTCACTTCGGGAATATCTTATCAATAAATTGATTATGGATTTGATGAATAGTTATAGCAGTGAAGAGAAAAATGATTTGGAAGAACTAAAATCAACCATCAATGACTATAATAAGCTGAAAGTAAATCTGACTAATAAAATAGGAAGAATACGCTCCACTTACCTATAAAAAAACCTCGCCCCGAAATTTCGGGGCGAGGTTCAAATTCTTAAACGATTTCTAATGTTTTTGCTTTGTTAACTAAATCAACCAAGTTCGTCACATTAAGTTTGGTCAACAAACGAAGTTTGTACGTACTAATAGTTTTCTCGTTAAGTGCTAAAATTTTAGCAATCTCATTGTTTTTTTTACCATCGCTTAAAAAACGAAGCACTTCGATTTCTCGATTAGAAAGTTTGCGATACAAACGTTCCGATTTGTTTTGCTTTGCAATTAATGCCAAACTTTTCTTGATTTCGTCATTCAGAATAATTTGCCCTTGACTTACTTTGACAATAGCAATTCCTAAATTTTCAAGCTTTGATGTCTTATGAACATAACCTGCGCAACCTGCTTTTATAGCATTTGGTGCATAGATGTGTTCCGACAAACTGCTAAAAACGATAACCTTTGTTTTTGGGAAATTTTTGATGATTGACTTGATTTCATAAATGCTCTTTAATCCTTCAAGCTCTAAATCGATGATTAAGACGTCTATTTCTTTGTTTCTTAATGCATCTGGAACCATAAAAAAATTACCGACATTTGAAACTACATTTATTTCAAGATGATCCTTAAAATAAGCTTTCATTCCAAAGTGTACAACAGGTAGGTTATCCGCTACACATAAATTTATCATAATTGTGGTATTTGATAAAAGTTAATAAAATTGAATACAAATTTAGCAAAACATATTTAAAAAATGTTAAAACGTTCAATATTCTTTGTTGAAAGTTCAACATTCTTTTAATTTTGTAGGAATTAAACAGACAGGAATGGGTTTCATTTTATGCTGGTTTATTGAATTTAAATTCTTATAAATTTCAAAAACTTCTTTTTCTCTTTTAGTTAAATTTTTATTTTGCCCATTCTTATCATCTTCAAGCATTGCCCATTCTAATTCGTCATAACTTGCTCCGAGTTGATCTTCATCAGTTCTTGAGTCACCAAACAAACCATCTGTTGGTGCTGCTTTTTGAATAGATTCTGGGATTTCTAAATACTTACCTAAAGCAAAAACATCACTTTTCATTAAATCCGCAATCGGACTCAAATCAACACCGCCATCTCCATACTTAGTATAAAAACCAACACCAAAATCTTCTACTTTATTTCCCGTTCCGGCAACCAGCAAACCGTGAATGCCACCAAGATAATATAAGGTTGTCATTCGTAATCTCGCTCTAGTATTGGCTAACGACAAATTTAGCTTTATTTCATTTTCTGAATTTGGCACTTCTTTTTTAAACGTTTCAAAAACTAATGTTAAGTCTGTTTCAACATTTTTCACATTCGGAAATCGTTTTTTTAATTGCTCAATATGTTCCCTTCCGCGACTTACTTGAGTACTATCCTGATGGATTGGCATTTCAACACACAAGGTGGTTAGACCTGTTTGAGCACAAAGCGTAGAAGTCACAGCCGAGTCAACTCCGCCTGAAATTCCAACAATAAAACCGTTCACATTCGCATTTGTTGCATAATCCTTCAACCATGTAACAATAAAGGTGTTGATTTCCCCTACCTGAATAGTACTTTTTTTTGCCATTTGTTATGAAAATTTTTAGAAACTGCACTGTATATTTGCAAATGTAAAAAATCAAAAGTTTTTAATCGGTTCAACACTCGTTAATTTTAAAATGAAAAAATACGTAATTGCATTAGCCCTTTTAGTTGGTTTAATCTCTTGTGATAAAAAATCAAAAGTTGAAAAAGCAATAGAAGAAACGCCGCCGGTTTCACTTAAAGTATATCGATTTGACAAAGCGTTTTTTGAAACATCACCAAGTGAGTTGCAAAATCTAAAAGCTGAATATCCTTTTTTCTTTCCGGAAGGAACTCCCGATAAAGTTTGGGTAGACAAAATGCAAAATCCACAATGGCGTCAATTATATCAAGAAGTGGAGAAGAAGTATTCAGATTTTGGAGAACAAACTTCAGAAATTGAGGATTTGTTTAAACGCATAAAATATTTTTTTCCAACCGCTACAATGCCAAAAGTGTACACTGTTATTGCGGATATGGATTATAACAATAAGGCAATTTACGCCAATGATAAACTTGTAATTTCTTTAGAATTATACCTTGGCGCGAAACATAAATTCTATGAATTCCCAGCATATTTAGAGCAAAATTTTGAAGAAAGACAAATGATGCCCGATATAGTTACGAGCTTTTCTATTGGTAAAATTCCTCCACCAAAAGAAAAAACATTGCTCGGAGAAATGATATACTATGGCAAACAATTGTATCTAAAAGATCAGTTACTACCAACTTATATTGATGCGGAAAAAATGGGTTATCTACCAGAGCAAATAACATGGTGCCGAGAAAACGAGAGTTATATTTGGCGTTATTTTATTGAAAAAGAATTGCTGTATAGTGCCGACTCTAAATTGCCAGGAAGATTTACAAATTTGGCGCCTTTTTCTAAATTTTATTTAGAAATAGATAACGAATCACCAGGAAGAGTTGGACAATGGATTGGATGGCAGATTGTCCGTTCGTTTATGCAAAATAATGAAGTTAGTATGCAAGACATGCTTAAAATGGATGTCAAAGAACTATTTGAAAAATCAAAATACAAACCTAAAAAGAATGAGTAAAACAATCACTTCTGAAATAAAATTTCTTGTTGAATTAGATGAGAATCGTGTTCCTGAAAACCTAACTTGGTCAGCACAAGATGGTGGCGTTGAACAAGAAGAAGCAAAAGCTATGATGCTCTCTGTATGGGATGGTAAAGTGCAGGAAACACTTCGTATAGATTTGTGGACAAAAGACATGCCTGTTGACGAAATGAAATTGTTTTTTCATCAAACCTTGGTTGCTATGGCTGATACGTTTCAACGAGCTACGCAAGATGAGAAAATGGCGGATACCATGAAAGATTTTTGTGATTATTTTGCCGAAAAATTAGAGTTGAAAAAATAGAATTTTAAAACTGATTTAACTCTTTAAAAACTTCTTCATTCACATCGTCAATATAGTGCAAAACGTTTTCTCTACCAGTATTTTCCGTAGCTGAGGTAACAAAATGTTGCGGCATTTCTTCCCAGTTGTTTGCCAAAAGGGCTTTGCGGTAAGCCGCTATATTTGATTCAATTTTACCCTTGCTTATTTTATCGGCTTTAGTAAAAATAATGCAAAATGGGATTTCAATTTCACCCAAATAAGTGATGAATTCCAAATCGATTTTTTGAGCTTCTAACCGAATATCGATTAACACAAAAGCACAAACCAATTGTTCTCTTTTTTCGAAATAATCGGTGATGAATTCTTGAAAAACTTCTTTTGTTCTTTTTGAAACTCGGGCATAACCATAACCAGGCAAATCGACCAAAAACCAATTAGAATTGATTTTAAAATGATTTATCAGTTGCGTTTTTCCTGGTTTCCCAGATGTTTTTGCCAAATTTTTATGATTGGTCAGCATGTTGATTAAGGATGACTTTCCAACATTGGAGCGACCTATAAAAGCATATTCAGGCAATCGTTCCGAAGGACATTTACTCACATCGGAATTGCTGATTATAAATTCGGCAGTATTTATTTTCATATTTTTTTATAAGTGTGCTTTTTTTAACCATTTGTGCAACAAACGATTAAATTCATCTGGATGTTCCATCATAGCAGCATGCCCACATTTGTCAATCCAATATAATTTAGAATTAGGCATCAATTTTTTGAATTCTTCGGCAACTTCTGGTGGTGTAACTTGGTCATTTTTCCCCCAAATAAGACATGTTTTTATGTGCATTTTCGGCAAATCTTTTGCCATATTATGACGAATGGCACTTTTGGCAATCGTTAATGTTTTGATCACTTTTATTCTGTCATTAACTACCGAAAAAACTTCGTCAACCATTTCTTTTGAAGCAATTGCAGGATCATAAAAAACCGCTTCAGCTTTTTTCTTGATATATTCGTAATCACCGCGTTTCGGATAACTATCACCCATGGCGTTTTCGTATAATCCAGAACTTCCGGTTAGCACAAGTCCAGCAACTTTTTCAGGATACACTTTCGAATGATATAAAGCGATATGTCCACCAAGAGAATTTCCCAAAAGGATTACGCGGTCAAAACCTTTAAAATTGATAAAGTCTTTTACATATTTTGCAAAAGCTTTTACGTTGGTTTTTAATATGTTTTGTGTGTAAATAGGCAATTCCGGAATGACAATTTTATAGCCTTTGGATGAAAAATAGTCAGCGACACCATTAAAATTGCTTAACCCACCCATTAATCCATGTAAAACTACTATTGGCGTGCCTTCTCCAGCTTCAAAATAGGAATATCTTCCTTCTTTTTTAAATTTTCCTTCCATGTGATTTTATCGAGTTTTGACTCTGCAACAAATATATGATTTTATAGATGAAAACCCATTTATATAAGGATTATTTACTACTAAAATTGACAATTTTTTTACCATTCCACCATAAACTTACAATGTAATAGTTGTCATTAATAACTAAAATAAATTATGCCAAAATAGTTAAGTTAATGAATGTTAAAATCAATTTTTACGGCTCCTTTTTCGCTCTTTCTCGACATTTTTCAATGTTTTTTATAAAATTTAAACACACAGATTTCTTTAGTTTCTCTTCTAAAAAGGGTGAAAGTGGTAAAACTTATTAACAAAGTGGTATTTTGTGGTAAATTGTGGTAATTATTTTTATATTTTTGCTCGTAACCAGAATAATATCAAATTGAACACCATAATCGGGACATACGAATGTAAAGTTGATGCTAAGGGAAGACTAATGATTCCCTCGGCGTTAAAGAAGCAACTTGCTAATTCTCTGCAAGATGGCTTTGTCTTGAAGCGTTCCGTTTTTCAACCTTGTTTAGAGTTATATCCAATGACAGAGTGGAATTTGATGATGCAAAAAATCAACAAATTGAACCGTTTTGTAAAGAAAAATAACGACTTCATTCGTCGATTTACTGCCGGAGTAAAAGTGGTAGAAGTTGATGATTTAGGGAGGTTGTTAATTCCAAAAGATTTAGTAGGCTTTAGTAAAATATCCAAAGATATTGTGTTGTCTTCAGCGGTTAATATCGTTGAGATTTGGGACAAAGATTTATATGAAAATGCGATTGCGGGCGATGATAACGAGTTTGCAAATTTGGCCGAAGATGTAATGGGAAATAGTAATGATGACAACGATGGAATATCATAATCCGGTCTTACTGAAAGAAACTGTTGACGGCTTAAATATCAAACCTGATGGCGTTTATGTGGATGTGACTTTTGGTGGTGGTGGACATTCCAAAGAGATTATGAAGCGATTAGGTTCAAACGGAAAACTATTCGGATTTGATCAAGATGAAGATGC
>CALQCV020000089.1 GCA_943329165.2 Candidatus Nitrotoga sp. CP45
GTCTATAATGGTATTGGAAGCATTTAAGAGCGCTATACCGTCATTCCCATTGAAGTTGATAACGGTATTACTCGTTTGAGCTGCACTTGCAGCCGTTAAATAGGGTATCTCAGATCCATTACTTGTATTGCCAATCAACACAGAGCCTTTGGCTGGTATAGTTACTGTCAAATTAACCGTGCTGGTAGCTGCCCCGTTATAAGCAATTTGACCCGTGGTCCCCGTCACCGACCAAAAGCCTAATTTCAGTTGGGGTGAGGCGGTATTAATGGCGGTATTTCCCGTATTGGTTAATTCAATCCATTTGTTAGTTCCTGTTCCTTCATAATACTGTGAGATTATGATTTGGGACGAAGCGGTATGTAGTGATACAACTGTTAAAACTAGATACGCTAACTGCTTTACATAAAGTACTGTTCTTTTCATCTATTGTGGTATTTTGTGGTAAGAGAAATAAAAATATTCCATTAAAGGAAAAGAAATTTAGTGTAAAATTTAGTTTTACGCATGTTTTAGTAACAAATTAGCATTTTTTTTAGTATTTATATTACATTTTTTTCTAATTTCTTCTTTGGTTTTGTTTTCTCTTAAATAATGTTTAAAAACCATCTGCTTATATTCTATGAAATAATAAGTTGGAGATAGCGACAATCTTTGTTCGTCCTTAATCATTAATTTACCGATGAAAACCATATTGATTTATTAAAAAGCATTGCTTCTTTAAACCAATACAGCGAACATTCATTAGCCCAAGCTGTAGTTACCTATGCCAAAACTAAATCCGTTTAATTATCTAAAGTTGCTGATTTTGAAGCCATTTCAGGTAAAGGAGTTACCGGTACCGTAAACCATAAAAAAGTGGCATTGGGCAATAAAAAGCTAATGGAACAAGTCATGGCCACGATTTCCGAAGCAATAGAAAGTAAAGTTATTGTCGAACAAAAACTGGGAAAAACCGTTTCTTGTTTTGCGGTTGACGGAGTTACATTGGGTTTTGTATCGATTACCGATGCGATAAAAAATCCAGCAAAGCCGCCATCAAAGCACTGCAAAGCCAAGGGGTAGAAGTCATTATGCTTACCGGTGATAATGTCAACACAGCCAAAGCGGTTGCCGATGAACTCAATCTAACTTCTTATAAAGCCGGATGTCTACCCCAAGACAAATTAAAAGAAATTAAGCGCTTGCAATCCGAAGGGAAAATTGTAGCGATGGCAGGTGATGGCATTAACGATGCTCCAGCACTAGCGCAAGCTGATATTGGAATTGCCATGGGAACAGGAACCGATGTAGCCATTGAAAGTGCCAAAATCACCTTAGTAAAAGGGGATTTACAAGGCATCGTAAAAGCCAAGAATTTAAGCCATGCGGTTATGCGAAACATCAAACAAAACCTCTTTTTTGCTTTTTTCTATAATATAATAGGAATACCAATTGCAGCGGGAGTCTTATATCCGTTTTCCGGCATTTTATTATCGCCAATGTTAGCCGCTTTAGCCATGTCATTTAGTTCTGTGTCTGTAATTGCCAACGCCTTGCGATTGCGAACTTTGAAACTCTAACCTAAAACGGATTAATACACCACGTATTCGGTAATCTCTAATCCGTAGCCAATCATACCAACACGCTTGGCTTGCGTAGTATTTGATATGAGTCGTATCTTAGAAATATCTATATCGTGAAGTATCTGCGCACCAATACCAAAATCTTTCACATCCATTTTAATTTGTGGTACCTTGAAAACACCTTCTGCTTGTAGTTGTTTCAATTCGGTTAGTCTATATAACAAATCAGAAGAGTCAACTTCCTGATTGATGAAAAGGATAGCTCCTTTTTCTTCTTGGATGATACGGTTAAAAACATCGTCCAGCTTTTTATCCATAGCCGTGGATAAAGTATTTAGGATGTCATTATTGGCTTGCGTAGAATTTATTCGGGTAAGTATTGGTTCTCCCAAATTCCAGCTTCCTTTGGTCAATGCCAAATGCACTTGTTTGTTGGTGGTTTGCTGGTAAGCGCGCAAACGGAATTTACCAAAACGAGTTTCTATTTCAAAATCATCTTTTTTGACAATCAAACTATCGTGTTGCATTCTATAAGCCACTAAGTTTTCAATAGAAACGAGCTTCAGATTAAATTTTTTCGCAACTTTTACCAGTTCCGGCAAACGTGCCATAGAGCCATCTTCGTTCATGATTTCTACAATCACACCAGCAGCTTTAAAACCAGCCAATCTCGCAAAGTCAATGGCAGCTTCGGTATGACCAGTTCTGCGCAATACACCTCCTTGTTTTGCCGTCAGAGGAAAGATATGTCCCGGTCGAGCCAAATCGTATGGTTTTGTATCTTCATTTACTAAGGCTAGTATTGTTTTAGCTCTATCAGAAGCTGATATTCCTGTGGTTACACCATGACCTTTTAAATCTACAGAAACGGTGAAAGCAGTTTCCATATGATCGGTGTTGTTTTTTACCATCGAATGTAATTCTAATTCATCACAACGTTTCTCCGTCAATGGCGCACAGATTAGGCCTTTTCCGTGAGTAGCCATGAAGTTGATCATTTCAGGCGTTACTTTTTCGGCCGCAGCCAAAAAATCACCTTCGTTTTCACGATCTTCATCATCAACTACGATAATAATTTTACCTTGTCGAATATCTTCGATGGCTTCTTCTATCGTGTTGAGGTGTATTTTCATATTGCTCATTAACCTTTAGTGTTTTTTATTTCTTTCAAATAAGCCCCATTATAGAAATAGAATAGAGGATAGAACGGGAAAGCTCCGAGCAAAACAATGATAATGCTTAAATCAGGTTGGTTATCTGTTTGCTTTCCTATTAAAAGTAATATAGTTTGTGATTTATAAATTGTAAAATAAAAAAGGCAGCTGATAACTGCAACTAAAACTAGTAAAGCGGAACCTTCTAAAACAGCCGTAAATGCCAGAATTAGTAATGCCAAATAGCCAACAAAAGCAAATAAGCTAAACGTATGATATTTTTTTAGATAGATTTCAATTTCAACCCAGTCGGTACTGACAGCATCTTTTTTTGGTTCTGCTTTGTATTTTATTTTATTTTCTTCTTTAACAGCAACATTGGTTTTAGTTGCGATTGTTTCAACTGCTAATTCAGGTTCTTTATCAGCAGCGAAGAAACGATTGAAAGGCGCTATTAACCAATCAAGATTAATTGTAAATCCTTTATCATCGGTAGCTCTTTTTGTTAAGATTATTGCCAAAGGTGCCAGCACAAAGGAAGACATCCAGCAACCCAGAAAAGGCGACAATTCATCTTGTTGCGCCACTTTTTTTCCAAACGTATTGATGAAGTGAAAAATAATAAAAATAAGTATGGCAAATACAATAGGCAATCCTAATCCTCCTTTTCGAATAATGGCACCCAAAGGCGCGCCGATAAAGAACATCAATAAACAGGCAAAAGCAATTACATATTTATCATAAAGTGCAATCCAATGCAGGTTGATATTTTTTTGTTTGTCACCCAATTCGAAGCGTGAGCTTTCTAAAGAAAAGTTAGTTGCATCAACGTTGCTATTTGCTACCCTAAGTATTTGTGATTTATCACTATAAGAAAAATTGTTTAATACGTTGGCAGTATTAAGCTTGGGAAAATTGCTGTTGGTTGTATAACCTGAGGTATTCATAGAAGAACGTTGGTTTATGTTCTCAGCAATAGAAACCATGTCTTTGTTATAGTTTTTCTGCAAAGAATCAAGTGTGAATCTTAGTTCACCAACAGTAAGCATAGTGTTGGTATTGGTGATTTGCTCTTCGTCCAAATTGGCACTATTCAACTTTGATAGGTCAATGTTGATAACATAGGTTTTGAATTCGCTTTTGGCAAAGGGAACTTTGTTGCGGTCTTCAAATTTTTTAGGAATAATATCTTCGTAATAATTTCCGTCTTTTAAAACTAATTTCAGGATGTTTGAGTTTTCACTGCTAATTAATTCTCCTTTTTTAGCTTTAATAACGGTGTTGCTACCTGCACCAGTATTAGATAATTTGTGGATGGTAACACCGCTTAGGTATCTGCCATTATCACCTGATTTCTTTTCAACTTTTATATTGTAGGTTCCAACCTGACTGAATTGTCCTTCGGCTATAGCCATTGCGGGTTTTACCTGGGCTATATTTCTACGAAAGTTAATGAATTTATATTCGGCATACGGAATTACATTATTGGCAAAGATAAAAGCAACAACACTAAGTATGGTAATGAAGTAAATCAAGGTTCTCATAGAACGTTGCAATGATATTCCGGAGGATTTCATCGCGGCAAACTCATAATTTTCGGCTAAACTTCCAAAAGTCATAATGGAGGCCAATACAACAGATAAGGGTAAAACAAGCGGAATAATACTTGGCATTTTAAACAAAAGGAATTTCAAAATCATGATAAAATCTAAGTCCTTACCGGCCAATTCAGAAATGAACAGCCAAACTACCTGCAAAACGAATATGAAAAAGAGAATTACAAATACCGTAGCAAATGTAACAAGGAAGGATTTTAATAAGTACTTGTCAAGTATTTTCACCCGAAATTAATCTAGTTTATTGATGTAGTAATTTGGATATTTACTGGACGCAAAGGTAAACTGATTTTTTGATAATGGCTGATTGGTTTTAAAAGAATTAACAGTAAGCGTGGTTTTAGTTCCATTTTTACCCATTTCAATCACATTGTAGATGTTTTTAGTTTGTGAATCAATGCCTAATAAGACTTCTTTTCGTTGGTCTTTGGCATTGGTTGGGACTAATTTGATATATTGTATTTTCCGACCTTTTACATCCTGAAGAATGTCCCAGCTATATTTATAACCACTATTAAAAAAGGTAAGCATTTTAGATGGGGTAATTGCATTGTCCTCCTTTTCATTTATACTTGAAACGGTAACTTCTTCGTCCTCAGGAACTATAGTGTAGTTTTTTTTACCGTCAAATATTTTGGTAACACCCATAAAATTCAACACATATTTATTGTCCTGAATAATTACATTTCCCTTACTCTCTTTGTTAATATTCTCCCTGTTATTGTTCAGAGTATATTTGAAATCAATGGTAATGTTGTTGTAGGATTTAATCTTAGTTGTAACTTGGTCTAACAACTCTTTTGCTTTTTTATCTTGAGCATTAGCAGTAAAAGTTACTAAAAGTAAAATAACAATTGCTACTATTTTGTTCATTTTAATCATCGTTTTGTTCATTAGTAAAGAATTGGTCTAATGAAGCCAAGTCCGTAATGTTAACAGTTCTTGCTTTGCTTCCTTCAAATGGACCTACAATTCCGGCTGCTTCTAACTGATCTATCAATCGACCTGCTCGGTTATAACCCAATTTCAGCTTCCTTTGCAATAATGATGCCGAACCCTGTTGAGCGTTTACAATTATCTCTGCCGCTTCTCTAAACAAATTATCTCTTTCGGATATATCAAATTCTAAATTTACGCTACTGCCATCTTCACCAACATATTCGGGTAATAAATAAGCGCTGGCATAGGCTTTTTGTGAACCAATATAATCGACAATTCGTTCAACTTCGGGTGTGTCTACAAAAGCACATTGCACACGCACTAAATCATTTCCGTTGGTATACAATAAATCTCCGCGTCCTATTAATTGGTCAGCGCCTTGCGTATCTAATATGGTTCTCGAATCTATTTTAGAAGTAACTCTAAAAGCAATACGGGCCGGGAAATTAGCTTTAATAATTCCTGTAATTACATTTACCGATGGTCGTTGTGTGGCAATGATTAAATGGATTCCGATAGCACGAGCTAACTGCGCCAAACGAGCAATTGGTGTTTCTACTTCTTTACCAGCGGTCATAATCAAATCGGCAAACTCATCGACCACCAAAATAATATAAGGCAGGAAACGATGACCGTTTTCCGGGTTTAATTTCCGGGCTTTGAATTTATCGTTGTATTCTTTGATGTTGCGAACCATTGCATCTTTCAACAACGAATAACGATTGTCCATTTCAATACACAGTGAATTTAACGTGTGAATTACTTTGGTGTTATCTGTAATGATAGCATCACTATTATCGGGAAGTTTTGCCAAATAATGACGTTCAATTTTATTGAAAAGCGTTAGCTCCACTTTCTTTGGGTCGACCAAAACAAACTTAACTTCTGCAGGATGTTTTTTGTACAACAATGAAGTTAATACCGCATTTAGTCCAACTGATTTTCCTTGTCCAGTGGCACCAGCCATCAAAAGGTGAGGCATTTTTGCCAAATCAACCACAAAAGTTTCATTAGAAATGGTCTTCCCTAAAGCAATGGGTAATTCCATTTCGGCTTCTTGGAATTTAGCGGAAGAAATGACCGATTTCATTGGAACCATCGTCGGATTTTTGTTTGGCACTTCAATACCAATCGTTCCTTTTCCGGGAATAGGAGCAATGATACGAATTCCCAATGCTGCTAAAGACAAAGCGATATCATCTTCCAGACTTTTGATTTTGGAAATACGAATTCCGGCTTCTGGTACAATTTCATAGAGCGTAACCGATGGACCAACCGTAGCTTTGATCTGGGCAATGTCTATTTTGTAGTTTTTTAACGTTTCTACAATTCGATTTTTGTTTTCTTCTAGTTCTTCTTGATTGATCGTGATGCCAACCGAAGTATATTCTTTCAGTAAATCAATTGTTGGGAATTTGTAGTTGGATAGTTCCAATGTTGGATCAAATTCACCAAAGTCAGCTACCAATTTTGCGGCTAAATTTTCTTCTATAACATCTTCGTCTGTAGCTTTTTCAATTACAAAAGCTTCATCATGTGTTGGAATTATCTGTGGTTCTGGAGTAGAAGAAGTAATAGCCATTTTCAAGGTTGGTTCCAAATTGATTTCGGAAGCATTTTCAATCGTTGGCTTTAAGTCTTCTTTATTGATTTCGAATTGCGAAGGTTTCAAAGTTGGTTCTTCCCGCTCTTCGGCTTCTTCTATAATAGCAAATTCTTCCAAATTATAATCGGCGGATATACCTTCTGTTGAAGTCAATCCATTTAAATCAACTTTGATGGCTGCGTGTTTAGCTTCGCTCAGTCCGACTGCGTCTCGAGTCTTTTCAAAGAAGGTTTTAATTGCGTCTGGGGAAATTTTTATTTTGAAAATTAAATAGATAACTATTGAAAAGGCAATTCCGAGTAGCGTTCCGATTTTACCGATATAATCCTCTATAAACTGATTGAGCTCGTAACCTATTGTGCCTCCTAATTCGGGAATAGTTGTAGCAAAAAAACCAAATGTTATCGACAACACTATGATTGCAAATAAATCCCAAAACCAAGTGTTTTTGAGTTTTCGAATAGGTAAGTCTAATAGCAAAAAGACGCCACTCAAAAAGCACAACTTGACAA